>PACC02000044.1 GCA_002699695.2 Paracoccaceae bacterium
GAAGCCTTAGTCAAAGATAATGATTTTTCAAAATGGTTAATTCAGCGAACACCTGCTGGTCGCTGGGGAAAAGTGGAAGAACTGGTTGGGGCTTGCGTATTCTTATCTTCAAATGCATCAAGCTTTGTTAATGGACAAACTATTTATGTAGATGGAGGGATAACTGCGACTATCTAGATTACATAGCATTTTTAGTTTTTTTTAATCAAATATTTTGATTATCTCAATCGCCTCGATACGGCTGTAAGGTGTTGAAGTTATAGTCAATCTATAGAACAATTATAAAGCCATTACTTCAACCGTGTGAGGAGAGCCAGCATGAAATCTACTAAAGCCAATAAAAAATTCCGATCACAAGAATGGTTCGATAATCCCAACAACCCAGGCATGACAGCTCTCTATCTGGAGCGCTACCAAAACCAAGAGTTCACAAGAGAAGAACTTCAAGCAGGCCGGCCAATTATAGGTATAGCTCAGACTGGTTCTGACTTAGCTCCCTGTAACAAAATACATGTATTTCTAATGGATAGAATTAAGGCAGGCATAAGAGATGCTGGTGGCATTCCTATGGAATTTCCCGTCCATCCAATACAGGAAACAGGGAAAAGACCAACGGCCGCATTGGATAGGAATTTGGCTTACCTAAGCCTTGTTGAGGTTTTACATGGCTATCCTATTGATGGCGTGGTGCTAACAACCGGATGTGACAAGACCACCCCTGCCATGCTTATGGGAGCAGCGACCGTAGATCTTCCTGCTATTGTTTTATCAGGAGGGCCGATGTTAGATGGCTGGTGGAAAGGCAAATTAGCAGGGTCTGGTATGATTGTATGGGAAGGAAGACGGCTATTAGCTGAGGGTAAAATCGATTACGAAGAATTTATGTCTAGGGTCTGCGCTTCTGCACCCAGTTTAGGTCATTGTAATACCATGGGAACCGCCTCCACAATGAATGCCATGGCCGAAGCTTTGGGAATGAGTCTACCAGGATGCTCAGCTATTCCAGCTCCGTTCAGAGAAAGAATGTCAATGGCATACTCAACTGGTAAAAGAGTCGTAGAAATGGTTTATGAAGACCTTAAACCTTCTGATATTCTCACAAGAAAAGCGTTTGAAAACGCCATAGTTGTTAACTCAGCAATTGGGGGTTCAACCAACGCTCCCCCACACCTGCAAGCAATAGCAAGACACGCTGGGGTTTCACTTGCAGTTAAAGACTGGCAGAAAATAGGCTTTCACATCCCACTTTTAGTCAATATGCAACCTGCAGGAAAATATCTTGGTGAAGCATTTTATAGAAGTGGCGGGGTTCCAGCGGTAATGGGCGAGCTTTTGATCGCTCAACTATTACATGGGAATCAAATGACCGTTTCAGGCATAACAGTCCAGGAAAGAGTTCAAAAGGAAAAAAGTAAAGATCAAGATGTTATTACCCCAGTGAAAAAACCTCTTAGAGAAAACTCAGGTTTTCTTGTATTATCAGGGAATCTATTCGATAGTGCTCTAATGAAAACTTCTGTAATTTCAAAAGATTTCAAAACTCGGTTTCTTTCGAAATCTGGAGAAGAAAATGTTTTAAAAGCAAAGGCCGTAGTCTTTGAGGGACCAGAAGATTATCACGACAGACTGAATGATCCAGAATTACAAATTGATGAAAAAACGATACTTTTTATTAGGGGAGTTGGATGTATTGGCTACCCTGGTTCAGCCGAAGTTGTTAACATGCAACCCCCCGATAAACTATTAAAAGAAGGTATCAGTCACCTGCCGACTGTAGGAGATGGTAGACAATCAGGGACTTCTGAAAGTCCATCTATTTTAAATGCATCACCAGAGTCTGTTGTAGGAGGTGGATTGGCTTTCTTGAAAACTGGTGATCCAGTGACTCTTGATCTAAACAATTGCACCTTAAATGCAGAAATTCCGGTTGCAGAATGGGAAGCGAGAAAGCAGGCTTGGACTGCCCCTGAAATCAAGAATCATACACCCTGGCAAGAAATATACAGGAAGAATGTTGGACAGCTTGCTGATGGTGGCTGCTTAGAACTAGCCACAGCATATAAAAAGATTGCTAAAATTATCCCCAGAGACAATCATTAATAAAGGATAAGTATTTGAATAGTATAGAAAAAATCATCTTAATTACCGGAGCCAGTAAAGGCATTGGGAAGACCTGTGTGCAAACATTTTTGGAAGAAGGTTTTAAAGTTGCTCTAATTGGAAGAAATGAGCTCACCCTTAAAGAGACAGCTAATGAACATCCGCAGTCCCTTGTTCTACCTTGTGATGTGTCAAACCCAAATGACGTGACTGCTAGTTTCCAAAGACTCGTGGGGACTTGGGGACGGCTAGATGTTTTATTTAACAATGCTGGAATTGGGAATCCCTCAAGAATGCCTGATGAGATGACATATGAGGAGTGGAAAGAAGTTATTGATATTAATCTCAACGGGTCTTTTCTCTGTGCACAAGCTGCTTTTAGGCTGATGAGGAAGCAAAATCCCCAAGGCGGTCGCATTATTAATAATGGATCCGTGTCTGCCCATGTTCCACGCCCTGGCTCCGCACCCTATACTGCTAGTAAGCATGCAATCACCGGATTAACACGATCACTTTCTCTAGATGGGAGGCCTTTTAATATAACCTGCAGTCAGATAGATATAGGCAATGCTCGAACTGAAATGGTGAAGAAAATGTCTACTGGGGTCCCACAGGCAGATGGATCAATAAAACCCGAAGCCACGATGGATCCGAAACATGTTGCAGCAAGTGTTCTCAATATTGCTAACTTACCAAACGATACAAATGTTCAATTTATGACAATAATGGCTACTAAAATGCCCTATATAGGGAGAGGTTAACATGAAGGCAACAGAGAACAGATTTTATGGGAAGATAAAATGAATTTGGAAAATAGTGTTGCTATAATTACTGGTGGAGCTTCTGGATTGGGAGAAGCTACGGTCAGAAAATTTCACCTAAAAGGCTGTCATGTATGTATTTTTGATAGCGATTCTAATAAAGGCTCGCTACTTGCTAATGAACTAGGAAAAAATGCTGTTTTTTTTCCTGTTGATGTTCGAGATCCTAGCAATGTTGAAGAAGCTATTACAGAAGTAATAAGAAGGTTTAAAAAAATAACCATTAATGTCAATTGCGCCGGTATAGCAATAGCAGAAAAAACATTAGGAAAAGAAGGAATTCATAGTCTTGATAATTTTAAAAAAGTTGTCGAAGTAAACCTTATAGGTACATTTAATGTGGTTTGTTTGTGTGCAAAGCAGATGGTTCATAATTCCTTAGATGTGAATTCAGAAAAGGGGGTCATTATTAATACCGCCTCTGTAGCTGGCATAGAAGGCCAAAAGGGACAAGTGGCCTATGCAGCTTCTAAGGGTGGGGTTGCCTCTATGACCCTACCAATAGCAAGAGATTTGGCAAGAGATGCAATACGTTGTTGTTGCATAGCCCCGGGATTATTTTTAACTCCAATGTTTGAGGGTCTTGGACCTGAAGTTTGTAAGGAATTATCGAAGGACGTCGTTTTTCCAAAGCGATTAGGGATGCCGGAAGAATTCGCCCTATTTGCAAGCCAGATTGTGGAAAACAACTACATAAATGGGACTGTTATGAGATTGGACGGAGGAATAAGATTAGCTTGAACATAGAAAAATTAAATAAGGGGCCCCTTTTTGGTTTAAGAATAGTAGAATTTGAAGGAATAGGGCCAGCTCCACTTGCAGGCCAGTTATTGTCAGACCTCGGAGCTCAAGTAGTTAAAATTGAACGAGAGAGTCGGGAAAAATCATCAACGAATATACTAGATAGGAGTAAAAGCACGATCGCCTTAAATCTGAAGAGTCCCGGCGGAAATAAAATTGCTAGAAAACTAATCAGTAAAGCAGATGTCCTAATAGAAGGATTTAGACCAGGCGTAATGGAAAGGCTTGGCTTGGGACCAAAAGACTGTGAAAAAATTAACTCCGGGTTAGTATATGGGAGAATAACCGGATGGGGACAAGATGGCCCTTACAGCCAAAAAGCAGGACATGATATTAATTACTTATCCATAACCGGCGCTCTCAATGCCATAGGATTGAAACGTCAACCTCCGATCCCACCTTTAAATCTACTTGCAGACTATGCGGGTGGTACAATGTTTTTAATTTTAGGGGTACTAAGTGCCTTGTGGGAAAAAACCCACTCAAAGAAAGGGCAAGTTATAGATGCCGCCATGGTGGAAGGTGTTCCTGCTTTAATGGGTTTAATACATTCATATATTGCTGAAAATAAATGGAAAAATGAGCGAGAAGAAAATTTACTGGACGGAGGGTGTCCTTATTACAGATGCTACGAAACCAAAGATGGAAACTATGTTTCAGTAGGGGCTTTAGAAAACAAGTTTTTTGCAATCCTGGTAGAAAAATTAGGTCTGAAATTAGACTGGGTAACAGAACAAACAAACAAACAAAAATGGCCCGAACTGACTGAGGAACTAAAAAATATTTTTCTAACAAGAACAAGAAAAGAATGGGGTAAAATCTTTGAAGGAACGGATGCGTGCGTTGAACCAGTTTTAAATTGGGAAGAAGTTGAACACCATCCACAAAACAAAGATAGGAATATCTTTTTTAAAAAGAATGGCGTTTTGCAAGCCAATACTGCTCCTAAGTTTTCAAGAACTTCCGCTAATGATCTTCCAGACACAGATAATATCCAAAAATCTTTGGAAGATATTCTCAGAGAATGGCAAATCAATGGAGATTCTCACTAAAAATTGGTAAAAATATAGTTTAACTTTTGAAGGGACTAGAACTACATTTTTTCAGGCGTGTTACATTTCTGACACTTTTGGGTATCTTACACTTCAAAATCAACCCAAATTGCATTTTTTATTGGAAATACCCCTGTTGTCTGATATGTATCTGGCAATTGTACAATAAAGTAGAGGCCATAACGATGAACAAAAACATATTTGCAGCGATAATTTCTGTCGCATCATTCTCGGCCGGTTCTGTATTTGGGGTAGGACCTGACAGTAACGGAGCTGGAACGCAAGATTACTCATATATATTAGATAGTGGCAGATCCATAGCTATCACAAGATCCTCAGTGACGCCAAAGGTAAGCGGTACACACCCAGAAGGCTATGCTTTAGACAACCCTTACGCAACAGCTTCCGGAATGTCTATGTCAGCTAAGTGGGATTACAGCGGAACCTCCGTTGGTATTAGTACTAGTAGCCCTTATTTAGTTGATCTTAACTATACGAATGGCATATTNACAAATACTGGCGCTAAAGTAACAAGCAGTGAAACAGCTNTTATCGCTTCTCGCGCGCTCTCTAGNAACGTNAAAGTTTTTGGNGGCTTTAGACTNAATCAATACAAAGCCACGCTCAATAANCCTTACTTAGGNGGAGCTGGNAACCCAACCATGACNGTTGCTGGNGGCTATCAATATAANCTAGATACAGGAACTAGCACTGGTTTTGCTATAGGTGCAGCTTACGAAATCCCTGAAATTTACCTGAGAGCATCAATTCAGTATAACTCTGAAATTGCCCACAAATCAGCCAAGACGACTGAGATATTTGGGGGGGCTACAACTGCAGGTACACCTGACGACGTAATTGCACCTAGTTCTATGATCATCAAATTACGTTCGGCAATTACACCAAAAATAGTAGCCTTTGCAAATTGGAGATCATCACAATATAAAAAGTTTGTTATTTCTGGACCAGTTCATACAGCAGCGGGTCAAGGAAACATTTATAATCCCGAGTCAGGCACAGATTATACAATTGGTGCTGCGTTTGTTGTGAATGATAAACTCACAGCCATAGTTGGCACATCAAAAGGTACATCAACAGACACAGGTGCAGCTGCAAGTGCTTTAGCTCCATTCAAAGGATCATCTAATAATTTTGTAGGTGCATCCCTGAAAATCACTGATAATGTAGAGATCAATGCTTCTTACGCTTTGATTTCATTCGGTGATGATAATGCTGGTGTTCCACTGTCAACTGGTGCAGGTGGTTTGGCAGCTTTCACCAATAATAAAGGAAGCAGAATTTCAATAGGAACAAAAATTAGTTTCTAATATTGTTAATGCTCTAATAAAAAGGCTCACTTTTTAAGTGGGCCTTTTTTTCTTGTGAAACATCACTAAAGTTTTTTGTATCTCTGACCTCTCCTTGGTGGATCTTCAGGCCTTCCAGCGAAACATTGCGCTAGATTCATCCACTGTCGTGCAGCTTCTCCTTTTATCTTCAATGAGGTATCTAGAATATTTCTCGTTTGGGTTACCACTTGGCAAAAATCAACAGCGTCGCCCTTCACAAAACTTGAATTACTCTCTTCGTTATAACTTACAAACTTTCCAGACGGGAGAATTAATGAAACGTATGGCGCTTCCCCGGGCACGGGTAACTGTCGATTGACAAAAGTCCACCCAAAAGTTGATACCCCCATATGAACAATGTTTTCAATATAATCTTCTTCTCGTCTAGAAATCCCTAGACAATCAAAAATCTCATGACCATGAGCCCACGTTTCCATTTGCCTTGCTGTAATAGATGATCTTGCACTCATCTCTGGGCCTGCCCACTTCACTCTCCTTTTAGGATCAACTTCCGAATATGCCTTATGAATATCCAAACAACTTTTCCACCAGATTTCAAAAACTCCAAGATCGTCATAATTTTTCAAAAAAGGGGTCTGCACCTCTAGAAAACTTTGACCTGCCTCAAGTCCCTGCCAAATAGGTTTAAAGAAACTATCAAACGTAAGAGAGGACTCTAAAGTTTTTATAGCAGCAAGGTTAAATATATATAGGTGGCCAAAAACATCACTAATAGCCCAATCCTTGAATTGTGTAATTTTCCTAAAATCACTTTTTTTCCTGCCAACCATAAGATCATGGAGTGCTTTACTCTCCTTAAGAAAATCTTCTACCTGTTCCAAATTTTTTTTCCCAATATCCTCAAGACCTTAAGCTAATCTAATATGATCATTTTTCTGTTTCGATTTTTATTAGAATTTCACCTGCTGCAACCTGTGAACCTATAGTACAATTGATGATTTTTATTGTACCATTTTCTGTAGCCAAAATTTCATGCTGCATTTTCATTGCTTCTAGGATTGCTAATGTGTCTCCAGCTTTCACTCTTTGATCAATTTTAAAACAAATATCAACAATATTACCATGAATGGGTGATTGAATAACTCCATCAGATATTTCGGATACAAAATTTTCTGGGGACTCCACTGATGAAAAATCCAGTGAAGAATCTTTTTTTATTAAAGTTAACTGATTGCTAATTTGCGAAAAACTGACAAAGGAAAAGTTTGATCCATCAACCACTATTTTTTTATTCATAAAAGCTACCTTGAATTTCTGTTTGTCAACATTGACTTCGTAGTAGCTAGTATCCAGTGGCGAAATATATGTCTGCCTAATTTTGCCTAAGAATTCTAAGTTTATAATTTTTCGTAAATAATCTAGGTTGGACCAATTTTTTAATTTCTTGGGTATCAGGGATTTTTTTTCTTGAATAGTATTAAACCCTGATTCATAAAAAAGTGCTGCAGCAACGGCAAAATCTTTTGCCTTTGCTCCTTTGAACTTAATACCCTCTGGATAAACTTCATTTAAGAATGAGGTGCTTAATTTAGCTGATAGAAAATCTTTTTGTCTTAGTATATCAATCAGCAAATCTCGATTATTTTTAATCCCTGAAACAGAAAAATCTGATAGGAATTTTTTCAGCTCAAGAATGCTCTCTTTTCTATTGGATTTGCAGGCAATTATTTTGGCCAACATAGGATCATAAAGAGGTGATATATTCTGCCCCTCTAATACACCACTATCCACTCTAATATACTTGGAATCACTAAACTTCCACATATTTAAAATTCCAGAACTTGGAAGAAAATCATTTCGAGGATCTTCAGCATATAAGCGAACCTCAATAGCATGCCCAGACAAGCTTACCTCTTTCTGATTGATAGATAATTGTTGACCATCTGCTACCCTTAGTTGCATTTCAACTAGATCTAAACCTGTTACCAGTTCTGTGACAGCGTGCTCAACTTGCAATCTTGTATTCATTTCCAAGAAATATGGTTTCTCATTCTCATCGACAAGAAATTCCACTGTTCCAGCATTTGTGTAATTAATAGCCTTAGTTAATTTTATTGCCTCTGAGTAAAGTTGATTTCGTAAGCTCTTAGAGATTGACGGAGCTGGCGATTCCTCAACAATTTTTTGATTTCTCCTTTGAATAGAACAATCTCGCTCTCCAAGGTGAATTAAGTTTCCTTTCTGATCTCCGAAGACCTGGACTTCAATGTGCCGGGAATAAGTAATAGCTCTCTCCAAAATCACTTCACTAGAACCAAAAGCAGCAAGACTTTCTGATTTTGCTAGGTTCAAATCGTTTTCAAGGGATTTCCTGTTTTTTATCTCCCTCATGCCTTTTCCACCACCTCCAGCCGTAGCTTTAATCATGATTGGGTAGCCAATACGTTCTGCAGCATGGATAATTACATCTAAATTATCTGATTTTTTTATGCTGTAACCAGGCAGACATGGAACCCCTGCTCGTTTTGCTATTTCTTTTGCTTCTTTCTTATTAGCCATTTTCGCAATCACATCGTGTTTTGGACCTATGAATATCAAATTTTCCTTCTCACATTGTTTGGCAAACTCCGGGTTTTCGGACAAAAATCCATAACCTGGATGAATAGCTTCAGAATTTGTCTGGTGTGCTACTTCTATCATTCTATCAATAGACAGATAACTGGTGAC
>PACC02000076.1 GCA_002699695.2 Paracoccaceae bacterium
GGCGATTCTAGCCGCAAACTTTGCAGAAAGTGTAGTCTTGCCACTGCCGCTCGCACCAAGAACAAATATGTAACGACTATTCATGATAGCCTCATCGGGGTCATCATCTGCCAGCTCAGCAGCTAAAGTTTTCAAGAACTGGTCACGGCCCTCTTCGTATTCTACATTAGATAAAGAAGCTTTTAACTTCTGCAAGACCTGGCTTGAAAACCCCACCTTTTGTAATTTCACCTTAGTAGTACTTTGTAAATTGGGACTTAAACCTGCCATATCGGTCAAAACCATGTCATCTAGCGCACTTCTTAAGGCTCTTAATTCTGAATTCATCTCCTTAAAGATAGTCAAATCTGGTTCATTTCCAGGAGAAATTTGTCTGACAATCTCTGTATTAGAATCTTGATCTTTGGCTCCAATAGCAACTGATCCAGTAAGTTTAGCACTTAATTCCTTAGACATCATATTTGAAAAATTTTTGGGACTAGCCTTCCCCGTTGGGTTTTTTTTGACTGGATTGTTAGTTGCTTTAACCAACATCTCATTACCAACTTTTTTTGTATCTATAATGTATGAATCTGTTCCCAGTTTTTCTACTATTTCATCCATAGCAGTTGCTGTATCATTAGCTCTTACCGTAAGTATTGTCATTTTGACACCTCCAATCCTTTAGTTCCCTTTAAGTCATTACCTTTAATTTTCTAACCTTCAATAGAAGCCACCACGTTGATTTTCCTATTATCAGGCAATTCAGTAAATGCGAGTACGATCATCTCCTCAACATGCTGTCTAACAATTGCAGAGAACTGCCTTCTGATTGCAGGAGACACCACTAGAGCAGCTGTATTGCCTTCATTACTTAATTTCTGAGTTATCTCCGCTATGTTCGTGAGAAGTTTTTGTGCTAGCTCATTGTCTAAGACCAGCCCTTCCTCACCACTTTGTCTAGCCATTTTGATAAGCATCTGTTCTAATTCTGCATCCAATGTAATTACTGGCAAAGGTTGGTTTAAAGGTGCTATTTGCTGTATCAGCAAACCAGCCAGCGTTGGTCGAATAGCCTCAGCTGTATCAACAACTGACAAATTACGCCCAGAAATACTAGCCAATGTTTCTAGAATACTTCTTAAATCGCTAACCGGAACTCTTTCCGAAAGTAATTCTCTGAGAATTCCCGTTAGATTGTGTAGAGGAACTAATTTAGGCACCACTGACTCTACTAAATTCGGTGATGTTTTTGCTAGATTATCTAGTAAAACCTGAACATCATCCTGACCGATTAGTTGCCCAGCAAATCGATTTAGGATTTGACTAAGATGAGTAGCTAAAACTGACTCTGGAGCAATTACTACATAACCTTTAGATTCTGCTTCCGATTTTTGATTGGATTTCACCCAAACTGCATCCATTCCGAACGATGGATCTTTCACCTCATAACCAGACACCTTTACTGAAACATCATCACCGGCTATACACAAGAATCCATCTGGATAAATAATATCTTCTCCAACTATGGTTTGACCTATTCTTATTCTATATTGATTAGCTGATAAGGCCAGATCATCTTTTATTCTGACAGGCGGTACGACAAACCCTAAGACTTTCGAAACTTCACGCCTTATTCCTGTTACCCTACTTATAAGAGGACCTCCCGTATCATCATCCACCATTCCAACCAAACCATAGCCTAACTGAATAGATATTGGAGAATAGTCAGTCACATCATCCAGATCTATTGCTCCCTCTGAAGAAGTTTCTTCTTCTGAACTAGATTTTACTTCTTCATCAGCGGGATCACCATTTTTCTTTGTCTGCATTGAGAGATAACCCACTAAACCTGCAATGGCGCTCGCAATCAAAAACAATGAATTGGGCATACCAGGAACAAGGCCAATAAGCAAAAGCACTCCTGATACGGGTAACCAAGCCCTAGACAGATTTATTTGACTGCCAATATGTTCAGCCATATCCTGATTAGAAGAGACCCTGGTTACGATTATTGCGGTAGCGATTGCTAATAATAGCGATGGGATTTGTGCTACTAGACCGTCACCAATTGAAAGAAGAATATAAGTTTCAGCAGCCTCTTCTACCGCTAGTTCATGTTGGGTTATACCAATAATTAAACCACCCACAATATTAATAACTAGTATTAAAATGCCAGCAATAGCATCTCCCTTGACGAACTTGGAAGCACCATCCATTGCACCATAAAAATCAGCTTCTTTGGATATTTCATCTCGCTTGAGAGTGGCTTGCTCTGCATCAAGTATCCCAGCATTTAAATCTGCATCAATAGCCATTTGCTTTCCTGGCATGGCATCAAGAGTGAATCTAGCTGAGACTTCTGAAACTCGACCTGCTCCACGAGTAATAACTACTAAGTTAATAATAACTAGGATAACGAATACAAAAATACCTACCGCATAGTTACTAGCGATAATAAACTTACCAAAGGCCTCAATTATCCTACCAGCAGCATCGCTACCAGTATGCCCGTCAGCCAATACTACTCTTGTGGATGCCACATTCAGTGCTAACCGCAGTACGGTTGCAATAAGAAGCAAACTTGGAAAACTTGAAAAATCAAGTGGACGATAAGTATGCATTGCTACCATCAAGACAAGTAAGGATACTAAAATATTTGTAACAAAAAATAAATCTAGTAAGAAAGCAGGTAGTGGCAAAACCATCATTGCTACTACAGCTAGAATACCTATGGGCAGAACACCAACCTTAAGCACACCACCCAAATTGCTCAAACCAAAATTCTTAGCTGTCAATTCCATGACGTCAAAACTCCGACATTGCTAATCTTCGTAAAAATTTTGAATAAATCCTTTAACTTATTGTTTTTATTAATTATTATATTTATATTCTGGTAATTCATTTTACTTAAAGCTTCCAATAATAATGGTCTTGTACTGGAAAAGGCAAAATCTATGCCAGCCTAGGAAAAATCTCAGAAAAAAGAGAAAAACCTGTTTACTTATGGAGAATGAGTAAGTTGGCATACTCTATGCATCAAGAGACCCAGCCACAAGCTATGAAAATGAGTCCCATTAAATGGAGCAAAGCAAAATGACTTGTAGAATATTATTATTTATAACTTTATGCTGTTCATTAACAGGATGTCAGTCAAATTTACTCCAGAATGCTCTGGCAGGAAATAGTGTCACAGCTGCTGAGGACGCGGCGATCACGACTATGAGTATGACCCAAAGTGGTGGGGAAGAAGCAGCCCATGTTGCTGCAATAAACGAAGTTTTAGATGCTAGTGTTGAGGAAATCCCGACAATAAGCGCCGTGGGTTATGCAGTAGTATCCTCACAGCCCGGGCGCTCTGAAAATCAACGTCGATTAATGGCTATTAGATCAGCCCGTATGGCTGCAATGCGTGACCTTGCAGAACAAATTCACGGTTTAAATGTCGAAGGCAATACCACCGTCATTGATCTAATGGTTCAGAATGATACTTTTAGAGGTGTTGTTTCAGGAACTATTAGAGGGGCCCGTACAGTGCGAATTAATCCCACGGGAGCGGATACCTATGAAGTAGTACTTGAAATTGACCGTGAGACCTTAAGCTATCTTTTAAAGAAAGCCAGATCGGTAGCCTAATAAATGGCCAGATTATTTAAAAAAGGCAGTTTTCAACCATTTGTAGCTTGTATATTCTTCACAAGTTTTGCATGGATCCTACCAGTGTTTAGTGACGATGTAGATAGTTCTAATCTCATCACCCAAGAAAATAAATTGGAATTTATTACCTCGGTAGGGAGAGCTGCAATAGACTCCCCAGAAGAAACTAGTTTAGCACGACGAAGAGCTTTAGAAGATGCTCTTTATCTCGCATCATTACGTGGTGGGGCAAAGGTTAATGGCTATTCATCGGTTGGAACTGGCACAGAATTAACTGACAATTTTGTAGTTAGACCAACAACAAAAATACTAGATTATGCTATTTTAAAAGAAGTTATTAAAGAAACTCACTATGAAGTTACTGTGAAAGTAGCAGTTGGGAATTCAGATAGAAAAAGTTGCCGCAACAATAATCTTGTGAATATAGTTGCTTATAAACCATTACTCAATCTGAGCCCCACAACCCCTGCCTGGCTAGCCCCCGTGCTTCCAAAGCTATATATGGCTATGCTCAAGTCAATAGAGGCCAGGTCTAATGTGGAAATAACTAAAGCATATGATGTGGCACTAGAATCTAAAATTCTGAAAGCTACTGATGACCAGTATGACTATACTTCCTTAACTACTGGCAGAGTAAGAACAAATGTTGGATCGTTTGCATACGTACCAGAAATTAAAATGTCAATTGAAAACAAGAGTGGCCCAGTCAATACTGAAAAGACACTTGTACTAGAAATAACATCCAGTCTTTACAAAGGTTTGACGTACAATAAAACTTTTTCTAAATCACATAGAATTTCATTGAAATTAGGCAATAACTCTCCTTGGAGAACTGTTAATGTCCTCTCTAGGCCTAATAATACTTTAATTGTTGAAGCGCTTTTGAAATCTGTAAATAAGCACACAAAAACACTTTTTTCTGAATTTGAATGTCAACCTCTGCAAGCTGATATGAAATTAGATAATAAACGAAATAACTTAGTCGTGATGTTAGGGAAAAAACACGGACTAACCCTCACATCCTTGGCTTATACCAAGGGTACAAATACCCCTTGGGTATTGTTTAAGATAGAATCCTTGACGAATAATACTTCGGTATTAAAGCCATTAGATCCTAGAAGAGATATCAGTAATCTAGATGGCAAAATGGTAGAATTTTTGGAGGTATTATGATTAAATCTTTAAGGTTTTCCCTTGCATTCGCAGTACTCATATTTGGCCATGCAGCACTTTGTGAGCCCATAGTAGTATTAGAGTACCGAGGGCAAGGATTCCAAAACAGCACTCAAAATCTATCTGACAATTCCTTTATGATTGATCCCGATTATACTTCAAACCACGTCATACTGAAGGGGCAATCCTTAGGACACATAATAAATGAATTCTATGCAGGAAGTGGTTTGGACAAGCGTTTCTTAAAGCTAGCAATTGTGACAGCAAATCCTAAAGCTTTTGCACAAGGAAATGCAAATTTTATGTTTGCTGGCGTCAAATTGCATCTACCCAGCCTAAATGAAATTCAGGCTATGGTTTTAGGAAAAGCCCACGATGAATCTACAAAACACAGCGGTCAATCATCAGATCGTGGCATCTTCTTTTTTGGTGGTTAAAATGCCCAAAAAACCACTAATGCTTTTTTTAACCGTCTACTATATTCTACTGCCCTTGTCTGGGATGGCCTCGAGCCAAAATATTTCTATCTCATCCGATGACTTGCCGGGAGAAACTTTAAGCACAATTGTTGCAAACTATTTGCATCAAAAGGGTATAGATTCCTATCCAGCAATTGACCCCAATAAAAAATTCCCAAGCTGTAAGAATCCTTTGGAGATTTTTCCCATGTTTAAAAGTTGGTCTACAGTAGAAGTTTTGTGCACTGAACCTGGAAATGGGTGGAAGATCATGGTGAGAACTAGGGCACAATCATATGACCAAGAAAATACTAACACTGGAAACCATACAAAAGATTCTATAGCAGTTATAGTAACAAAAAGTTTGACCAGAGGGCATGTAATTACAAGTGAAGATCTTGAGGTTGTATCTGTGAAAAAAAGTATTGGGACAGGCATTTTTACTAAGAAAATAAACCTTATTGGCAGAAAATTGAAGAGCAATATTAGTACAGGATTTCCTGTAAGGTCTCGACATTTGGAACCAAACTGGGTTATAGCTAGTGGAGACGAAGTAGAGATTGTGCAATCTGACAATGTAATTACTGTATCTGTTAAAGGCATTGCATTACAAAATGGTCAAAAAGGTGAAAAAATTAGAGTTAAGAACCTATCCAGCGAAAGAAATTTGATAGCCTGGGTCATAAATGAAAAAAAAGTAACAACAAATACTAAAACTATTGGCAATTAAGTCGTAATAGTATCCGAGGAGGGTAAGCTCATGGTAGAGTCAATTAAGAACCTTACAAAAAACCTGGAAGTTCCAAGAACAAATGGTAATAAGTCATCAAGTGTTGGCGTTTCAAATTCTGCACTATCTTCATCTAAAGTGGGAGATACTTCAGCAGGAGTAGACTCTGTGGATATTAGTGGTTCTGCAGCGACAACATTGGCGGATTTCACCCGAAAACCACCAATCGATGTTGAAACAGTCTCAAGAATTAAAGATGCCATCGCAAACGGAGACTACCCAATAGATCTAGACGCTGTGGCTGACATGCTTTTGGACGCCTATAAAGACATGAAGAGTTGAGGTTGAATTAATTTAATAAATTGACCTCATGGAAAAATCTAGGAAAGAATTTTTAACTGCGATTGAAAAAAAGATTTCAAGCGCGGAGAATGTGTTAAAAAAACCACAAAATCTTCAAAAAAATTTAGCTGAAATGCTATCCTCTCTCGAGGCCGAATGGCCGAACATTTTTGCTTCGCTAAATGATGCTCCTTTAAGTGATAACGAAAAACAGGCCCTAAAATCATTAATGGACCGATTATATCTGCTTGAAAAAAAAGTTTCTGGAAAATTAACTTTTTTTGATGATTTTCAAAAATATATCCAAGTTTCTCTTGAAAAATAGACTATACTAGGTTCACTATAACACCTTTAACATCTGAGATTGACTTTATGGAAACGTTATTAACAAAAACTTTTGCCCTGGGTATTATAGAATTTGGTATGCTCATCATTGTGGTAAGCCTGTTGCTAATTATAATTGGATTGGGATCCAGAAAAAAACTGCTCATTCAAAAGCTTGATAAAATTCAAAAACACCTTGATCAAGTTCAAGANGAGATNAAGTTTCTAAATACAGGNTATGGCGCTATAGATAAGAATTTATCGACTTCNAAAGATNATCTCAATAGTTTGANTGAGACANTAAGATCGATTCAAAAAGATATNGGCCANAAAAATGACGAAAATTTTTCAGAGCAAAATATTAATAAAGCAATAGACCTCGCCAAACTAGGCTTAAGTGCAAATGAAATAAGAGAAAAAACTGGTTTGAGTGAAGAACAAATAGAGACTATATTAAAGTTTCATACCCCAAAATCCCAATAAACAAAAAATGTAGATCAAAATTTTGTGACTAGCTTCTGCAGGTTTAAGGAATAGGCTTCCAAAAAATTAATGTGGAAACCAACATAACTAAGAAAACTCGCCATAGCTTGTTAAAAATTGGCCAATCTCTTTATAGTTTTCATCTTAAGATTTTTTGTTATCACTATCTACAGCCCCTTTAGCAGAAATTTTTGCTTGTTTTTCAGCCTCCTCTGCTGGACTATTATCAGAGTTTTCTTCAATCTTAGGTCCTTGGGTAGATTTTGTTTTTGTATCAGAATCAGGAGATTGAGGTTCTTTGACCACAGTTTGATCTTCAGTCAAATCACTTAATTCTTCAGGATTTAAGGCTTTATTATCCTCTAGATTTGACTCAGAAGCTTCAGATTGCTTGTCATCACCTTCCGATTGTATGGATTCTTCTTGCACTTCAGTACCACCTTCTTCGTTTCCACCAGGGTCACCGTTGTTTTTATCACTTTCATTAACAGATTTTTTCTTAGTCTCGGCTTCAGCCTGAACTTCAAGCTCTTGGACATCAGCTTTGTCACCGCTCGGATCAGTAAGTTCCTCGACCTTTACACCTTCTAGTTCAGATTGCTCACTTGATTGCTCAGTGGGACCAACCTCAGATTCAGTCTTGAGTTCCTCGTTAGTTTCAATGACGGCATTTTCTTCTTCAATGGGATCCTCTTCATTTAGCTGCTCTGGATCCACGAGATCTTCAACCTTCATCGATAGTAATTCAGCCTTTTTCGATGCTAGGAGTTTCTTTGCATCTTCGGTATGCACATCAATCTTTACGCCTTCTGGAAAACGAACTCCATTTACTTCACTTGCCTCTAGTATTCTTAGCGTCATCCACCCTTCTTTTTCTTCTTCGGAAGCTTCATCAGTCTGCTCTTCCTCAGTACCCTTGCTTTCATTGCTTCCTTGATCTTTACTGTAAGTTCGACCCGTAATTTCAGCAAAACGCATCCTTAATATCTCTACCCTAGCTGAGAGAACACCCAATCGGGTAACAGTATCCGTTTCTTCGCTTATAAGAGATTGTAGCTTACTACTTAATGTATCTAGCGGTGTTTCTAAATACTTTTCAACGATAGCGTCTCTAATTCTTATAGTTTCCGGGGCTAGTTTCAAATCTCTATTACTCTTAACATTTGATATTTGACTATTTTCCATCATTTTTCCCATTGGTTTGAATGTTGGCACTCTACTTGCAAATTTCGATCCAGAAACACAATTTTAACCGGTATTTTTAAAGATCAGGATAAATAATTCAATATGCCAAGTTTTAAGGAAAATTTAGGGTTTCATGCAAGTGCTCTCCACTTGAGATCTCGCAGAAATGACATGTTAGCATCTAATATAGCTAATGCAGCTACTCCAAATTTTAAAGCTCGCGACTTGGATTTTGATACTGAATTAAAAAGAGTTAACAAAATAGGAAATGTTGCAGCTACAGACAATAGGCATTTTACCAGTATTCAAAAACGCATTGGTCAAGATAGCCTATTCCGACAGCCTATTCACCCCAGTTTGGATGGTAATACAGTCGAAATGGCCATTGAGCAAATGCAATTCTCTGAAAATGTCATGAGATATCAAACCACTTTGACTTTTCTTAATAATAAGATTGCAGGACTAAAGTCCGCGATAAGAGGTGAATAATGGCTGAGATAAGAAACATTTTTGATATTTCTGGTAGAGCCATGTCAGCTCAACTAACCCGCTTAAACACGGTGGCCTCAAACCTTGCCAATGCTAATAACGTTTCAGGTTCAATGGAAAAGGCATACAGAGCTATCAAACCAGTATTCGAAACCAAATTTGCTGATCGCCTGAGGCAATCTGGCTTAGCAAGTGTTGATGCGGTGCAAATTAGAGAGGTAAATAGACTCCCTGAGAAAGTCTATATGCCAGAACATCCTCAAGCAAACGAAGAAGGTTTCATATTTAATGCAGCCGTGAATGTTGAAGAAGAATTAGTCGAAATGCTGGAAGCATCAAGACAGTATCAAAATAATATTGAAGTCGTCTCAACTCTAAGGGGTTTAATGATGCGCACAATCAATATGGGTAAATAACTGAAATCCGGAGAATAAAATGTCCAATATAGATCCAAACTCAACAGCAACACTAAATAAAATACTCGAGAAAATAGGCGTTAAGTCTAATGAAGATTTGGGTGTTGGAAAGAAAAAAGAAACCCTGGGGCAATCAGATTTTTTGAAACTCATGACCACCCAACTTCAAAATCAGGATCCTTTTTCTCCAATGGAAAATGGCGATTTTATTGCACAAATGGCTCAATTCTCTACTGTAACTGGCATTGCTGAAATGGGAGAGAGTCTTAAAAGCTTATCCAACCAACTAGGCGAATTCAGGATAGCTACAGCTACTAATCTGCTCGGACATTCCGTTCTTGTGCCAGGAAACAAGGTGAGGCCAAATTCTAATGGTGAGGTTCATGGGGTCTTAGACCTTCCAAGGGCATCTAGTGCAACAAATATTGTCTTTTCCAATACAGCTGGGGAAGCAGTTCACTCTATAGACCTCGGATCACAGGCCTCGGGACTGGTTGGTTTTTCTTGGACTGACATTCCACAAGAATTGATAGGTCAAGAGAATCCCTTAAAAGTTGAAGCCTTCATGAATGGAGCAAATGGTAGATCTGGTGTAACGCCATCAGTATTTGCAGAAGTTCTGGCTGCATCGACAGGAGATCCAAAGACAGGGGTTGTCCTTGAAGTAAAGGATTATGGCAACATCAATGCCGCAGATGTAAGAAAATTTAGATCAAATAATATCTAAGAAATAAGTTTGTAATGATATAGTCGGAGTAAATAAATGTCGTTTTATACAGCACTAACAGGATTGAATGGTTCATCAG
>PACC02000070.1 GCA_002699695.2 Paracoccaceae bacterium
TATCTTCTATTGATTATTTTTTAGCCGACCCTACCCTGGTACCCGAAGGATCAGAGCATCTATTTGCTGAAGAAGTTTGGAAAATGGATTACCCATGTTCCCTCGTCTATCGACCTGATCCTACTATGGGACCAGTGAACCCTTTGCCTGCTCTCAAAAACGGATTCATTACCTTTGGAAGCCTCACCCGTTCTATTAGATTAAATGATCGTGTCATCAGCACATGGTCAAATATCCTTAAACAGGTCCCTGATTCAAAAATGATTATTGATAGTATTGGGTTTCAATATGATGAAGCAAGAGAGATCTTCATCAAGAAGTTTGAGAAAAATGGTATCACAAAAAAACGTCTGGATATTGCTTATAATAGCCCTCCGTGGGATACCTTAAGAAGAATTGATATAGGATTAGATTGTTTTCCCCATAACTCTGGAACAACGCTTGTGGAACATCTCTATATGGGTAATCCCTACATCACCTTGGCTGATAGACCCAGTGTAGGGAGAATTGGCAGCCACTTTCTAAAGGGAGTAGATCATTGTGAATGGATCACTCATTCAGAGGACGAGTATGTGGGAAAAGCCTGTGAGCTTAGCACCGACCTTCAAGTCCTCTCTGATATTAGAATGCAACTCAGACCAGATATGGAAAGCTCCCCCCTCCGTAATGAGAAAGCTTTTGTTAAAGAACTGGAAAAGACATACCAACTCATGTGGGAACGATATCTCAAACAAAACTCTCAATCAAAAGTGTTATAAGACAATCCTCAGATATAAACTGGAATTTGAATCAATAGGTATAAAAATATGAAAAAAATTTCCTTACCAATTTTACCAAACGCTCCTCTTTCAGCATTAAAAAGTTCAAACTATGAGGGTGAATTTAAGTTACGAAGGCACAGGAAGTTACAATTCGTAGAAAATGTTTTATTTCACGCAAAAAAAATAACCTACAAGAGTACGTATCAGAACGATCAGTCAAATTCTGAACTGTTCCGATCACATATGACAAAAGTATACCACAAGATCAAAAATAAGTTTTCAAAAGGTTCAAAATTAGTGGAGGTTGGATGTGGAAAGGGTCAGTTTTTGGAAATTGTGAAAAATGATGACCACTTTGATTATCGAGGTTTTGACACCTCATATGAGGGAACAGATAATAAGATTGAAAAAAGATATTTAACCGAAAAAGATAGAATCCAAGCCGATGTCGTGGTGCTAAGGCACACACTTGAGCATATACCCTCACCCCACAAGTTTTTGTTGCTCTTGAGTAAAATTTTTCCATCAAAAGCCCTAATTTTTGTTGAAGTGCCTCAATTAGACTGGATAGAAAAAAACCAGATCCTTTTTGATTTTACTTATGAACACGTTAATTACTTCAATACCTATTCTCTATGCTCTTTTTTTTCTGAAGTTATTGAAAACGGTAATTTCTTCGGTGGGCAAGCTCAGTATTTATTAGCCAAATTTAGTTCACTTGATTTGTCTACTTGGGAAAATTATACAGATTCCAGTGCCTGGGTAACCTATGACTTCTCTTGCTATTATGATGCCTTTAGAAAGCTTATTAATCCTTTTAAGAAATTTAAAAAAATCTGGGTTTGGGGAGGGGCTACAAAAGGAGTATTGTTCCTTAAACACCTTTCAAATTGTGACAAAAAGCTATTTAAGTCAATTTTAGGGGTAATTGACATTAATCCAATGAAGCAAGGAAATTTCACCCCTTCGACCTTGATCAAAATAGTCCCACCAAAAACCTTTTTTTATGAATCGGTCAATAAAGATGCTATAGTTATAGTCATGAATCCAAATTATTTCTCTGAGGTAAAAGATTTAATTCGTAGAGAATCTCCCTCTTTCCCCAGTGACCGTATCTTTGATTTATGTACATCCAAAAACGTTGAAAAGATATCTAGTTATCAAACTAATCAAAAACATGTAATTTCTGAGTTAGAACATGCTTGAGAAAACACCATCCATGGATTTGCACAAAGTAGCTGAAGTTCTTATGGGGAGATCAGAGCTCAAATCAGATATGGAGGCATCCGCTCTTCTCAATGAGAAAGCTTCTACCCAAAAACTCAAATGCAATTGTCAACAAATATGGGAAAGCTATCTACAAAAAAATAATTGATAGGTCCACTATTAGATAGCCTGCCTTTAAGTAAAGAAAGTGACAACTATGAAAGCAATCATCCTTGCAGCGGGACGTGGATCGAGAATGAAGAAATTGACGTCCAACAAGCCAAAGTGTTTAACGAACATAAATGGTAAACCTATCTTAGAATGGCAATTAGAAGCTTTTAAAAAAGCCGGCCTGACAGAAGTTGCTATAGTAACTGGATATAGAAGAAATTTATTAACTAAATATTCTTTGGTCGAATTTCATAATCACAATTGGGCCAAAACAAATATGATTTACTCCCTTGCTTGTGCCGAAAATTGGTTGAAGCAAACAGATTGTGTGATCACTTATGGCGACATTTTTTTTGATTATTCAGCTTTGCTTTCTCTCAAGAACTCCACATCAGATATTGCCATCACATATGACCCAAATTGGCAGAAGCTTTGGGAAAAAAGATTTAAAAAACCTTTACTTGATGCAGAAACGTTTAAACTTGATGCCGAAAGTTCGGTAATCGAAATAGGTAAAAAACCAACAAACTTTAAAGATATTCAGGGACAGTTCATGGGGTTAATAAAATTAACCCCAAAAGGTTGGTCAGTTTTACACAAAACAATAAACAAATTAAATCTATTAAGACGTCATCAAATAGACACCACTTCTGCTCTTAGAAAGGTAATTGAGACTAATAGTGCTACAGTGACAGGTATTAAATATGACATGCAATGGGGAGAAGTAGATTTAGAGGCTGACTTATTAGTTTACAAGAATTATACACTATGAACAGTAATCAAACTTCTATCTCACATTCTCAGAATCCTTCCAAAGATCTTTTACGATCTATCGTGGGTCTTGCAAATCAAGCAACTTGGGATTTAGTCCTAATTGAAGCAGAGGACCTACTTAGATCCTATCCCAAATCACCTTTCTTACTTGGGATGAAAGGTGATGCTTATTTGCAATTACATCAACTTGACAATGCTATTGACAGCTACAAAACAGCCCTAAAAGCTGATCCTTCACAACCACACATTTATTTCAATTTAGGAATCTCAGCTGAGAAAAAAGGGGATCTGGTTTTAGCACTAGAATTCTTTCAACAAGCTATTAACCTTAAAGAAAATTTTAGCCTCTGTCATTACCAAATGGGACAGGTGCTATGCCGCAAAGGTCAATCGACTACCGCACTTAAGAGTTATGATAAAGCAATAGCTGCTAATCCTGATTATGCTGAAGCATATGCAAGAAAAGGCCTAATACTCAAAGAACAAGGAAAATTACAAGATGCCATAGAAAACTACCGACAGGCATTAGTTCTTAACCCTGAATGGTTAGAGGTTCAAAATAATTTGGGGTTAGTTCTTTTAGAAAATGGTAATTTAGAAGAATCTATTTGTCATTTAAAGAAATGTGTAGCTTTAAAGTCTGATTATGTTGAAGGCTATAATAATTTGGGTTTAGCTTTCAAAGAAAATGGGATGATTTCTCAAGCATTAAGGACTTATAAAAAAGCATTATTAATCCAGCCAGATTTTGCTGAAGTCAATAATAACATAGGTAATCTATTAAAAGAGCAATCAGATTTTGATAATGCAAAATATTTTTATGAAAGAGCGATTGCCTCAAAACCAGTCTATGCTGATGCTTATTACAACTTGGGAATCATTCTAAATATGCAAGAAAAATACATGGAAGCCATTACCACTTTTGAAAAATGTATTTCTTTGGATCCACATTCATCAAAGGTATATAATAATTTAGGTACTGCATTCAGTTGCATCAGAAAGTTTGACGAAGCCATCAAAAATTTTAGCCATGCAACTTCTCTTGATCCCCGATCGAGTACCGCTTTCAACAATCTTGGTAGTGCATTTGCCAATACGAAACAATACGAGAATGCTATTACCCAATTTAAAAAAGCCATTAAAATAGACCCCAAGAATGCCGAATTCTATTATAACTTGGGATGCGCCAACTGTAGTAAAGGTCAATATACAGATGCGATACCTCAGCTTGAAAAGGCTATTTCCCTGAATTTGAAATACGTGGAAGCATATAATAAGCTTGGACGAGCGAACATAGCTACTAACCAAAAAAATGCTGCCATAAAAAACTTTGAAAAAGTATTAGAGATTCAACCTGACCATGGAGAAGCTCAACATTTTTTGGCAATTTCTAATGGATTCACTCCCAATAGTGCTCCTAGGAATTATGTGGAAAACTTTTTCGAAGATTTTGCTTCTACTTTTGAAAATGCACTGTTAGGAAAACTAGCCTATGAAATTCCAGTTCAAATGGCAGAATTAATAATTAAAAGCAAACCAAACAAGAAACTAGGTTCTATTTTAGATTTGGGTTGCGGAACTGGTCTAATGGGAGAAGCATTGAGCAAAAATTGTTCAACTATTGAGGGAGTAGATTTATCAAAAAATATGCTTGCTGAGGCAAGAAAAAAAACTGTTTACGATAAACTACACTGTTCTGACATTCTAGAATATTTAGAAGAAAAGCCCTTAGATTTTGATTTATTTATAGCGACTGATGTTTTTATTTATGTAGGGAATCTGTCTGAAATCTTTCGCCTAATAAAAAGACGGAATAAACGTCCTGGTGTATTGGCTTTCTCAACTGAGCACATTGAAAATGGGGAGTTCTTTCTTGAAGATACAGGCAGATATTCTCATTCAAAACAATATATCAAAAACCTGTGTAAAGAATTTAACTACAAATTTGCTCATTTTGAAATTGTGAATCTTCGAAAAGAAAAAGGACAATTCTTACACGGAGGACTTTACTTACTAGATTTTTAAATCAACCCAAACCTGCATCCTATATTCTAGGATATTCAATGATATTTGATTAATTAGGATTTTGTCATAGAACCATTTTAACTTTTCTTTGCAACCCATGCTCGAGTCAAATAATGAACATCGACTTCCTTATAATCCTTAATAATATTCTCAATATCTTTTATGAAAGAATTGAATTTCTCGGATCCAAGTTGTGCCTGGATGTCATTCACGGAACGCCAAGCACCTAGATATTCTTCATGTGATCTTTGAACAACATCAATCGCATCTATGTAAAAAATGTTTTTGAAACAACCAGATTCCAGCAAAATTTCTCTCAACTTCTCAGTAATACCACTTCGCCCAGACGACACACGTTCCATAATCTTGTATTTCTCTGAAAGTAACGATTGCACCCTTTTCTCCACNTCGGACCTTTCCGTTAATCTAGGATTCCATATAGCTGTGAATACCCCATTGTCNTTTANTACCCTATCAAATTCCCTTAAAGCTATCTTATGCNTAGCCCAATGAAAGGAAGAAGCCATTGAAACTAGATCTAATGATTTGGTNGATAGATTCGTTTTTTCCGCTGAACCCTTTAAAAACTTAATATATTTGCCATTGACGTCTTCACCTACTTTCCTCATCTCATCATTTGGCTCAACAGCTGTAATTTTCTTTATTCCTAACCTAGCAAGACAATTAGTAAATATACCGGTTCCAGCTCCTACATCTGCCGCACAGATGTCGCCTGGCTTTAATTCAGTGGCAAAAGTAATTTGCTTTACCACCTGCCTGTTATATCCTGGTCTGTAGTTAGCATAATCTTCTGCTAATAAAGAAAAGTCACCTTTTTCCATTTCACTTCTTCCCTTGTCCTTATTCAAATAAGAGGTTTAATCATTTTCATTTATGGAACGTTTTCTTGTCAGTTGAGAAAATTTTCTTTAACCTTTTCACATCTTGCAATACATAACGTTCTTCTCTTTCAGGATGCCACATCCAACCTTCCATTGGTAAATCTTGGTGCTTAATAGCCTCAATTTCACCATCCATACTTCTGGCTAACACTTCAAAATTCTGGGGAAGAGCTTTCACAGAAAAATTATGAAAGCTATTCACTTCTCTTGTGATTTTTCCCTTTAATGAATGCCTAGACTTAACATGTCCAGAAATCTCGTGTAATCTGCCGTTGGCCCTACTTGCCATTACTTGCATACCTCTACAAATACCCAGAACAGGCATTTTTTTTCTTTCAGCATAATCTAACAACATATTTTCAGTTAAATCCCTATCTGGATAACAGCCAATATTGGCTCCCCCAGATAAAATAATCCCCAAAGGGGAAATTTTTTCGAGCCAAGCTTCCAACCTAATTTGCCTCAGATTTGGATCATCAATCTGAGAACACAAATTATTTGGTGCAGGAACTGGCAAATAGCCACAAAATTGGATAAAATTTGTCAACCGCTGATCTACTAGATCAACTCTACTCCTTCTTTCCTCACATACTCTAACACTCTGTGAGATTACTACAAAATTCATCTAATGACCTCAACAAACTGTCTAGCACAATCTAGGTTAATCATATTTGCCTTTGACCACTTCTCATATAAAACTTCACCTGCACCAATAACTGCAGGTATCTCTAACTCGGCTGCTCTAATTGCCATGTGTGAATTTGCACCACCCCATGCAGTAATCAATCCAGAAATTGGTTGCAAAAATACCCAGTCAAAACCGGGATCTGCATTAGGCATGCATACAATTTTTCCTGCTAACCCATCTTTTTGTTTATAGCTAACTGTTTCTGCTGTGACATTACCTTGAGTTATGTAATTGGGAGAACTCGCAGGCCATTTGAAGGAGAAAATATCACTTGAACTTGTTATTAAGGGCGGTAGAACAAGTCTAAGAGTGTCCTCATAATTAGTCTTCCCATCTCGAATACTCTCCATTAATGTGTTTTTCTTATCCTTAGTTTTCCTACAAATATCTTTTATTACTCCTATCTCACAAAATGCCATGTCCTCTCTTTTGATTCCATAAGCCTCACCTAAATACTCAATATGTTTTAGACAATCAGAAAGGTTGCGCGTGAAAAGAAATTTAGAAAATTCCCTAAGTTCAATGGCTTCTTTTATGAACTGAAGTAGTGAAACAGCATTGGTATTCAACCCATTATCTTGGATCAATATTTCAATTTCATTCATTTGTTTCATAGTAGGTTGAAACTTTGGAACTTTTCTATCAGTAACATTCTCTACCCAATCAAAGTATAAATCTGGTTCTTCATCGTATCTGGGTGAAGTTATACTGTATGTTCCTGGTCTCAAATGACCATATTTCTTTAAGAATTTGTCCTTGCTCAATAGATTTTTGTCTTGAGAAAAGCTAGTGCTAATAGTACAGCAAGACGCCATAAAAGAGTCATAATCTTGTTTTGATAATACATTTCTTTGTACGAGTGATTGAAGAATCTGAACAGCTATGAACCCCGATCTTGCTAATCCAGCAAAGGGGAGAGTACCATATCTCTTCGTATCATCTAAAAGACTTGGGATATTTTCTATACAAGCCAGCTGTGTTAAATTACTTGATCTATCAAACTTTAATTTTCGAATTTCAAGAGCATCTTGCTTACACAAACCTACATTTTCTTGTAGTATATTATTAGTTATGTTCCGAAGACTACTTTCCAAATCACCTATTTCATTTTTGCTGAAACCTTCTTGTAATAATAGTTTTAGTCTATCGCCTAAGTCGAAGCTATAACATGAATAAACAATATCAAATTCAACTTTATCATGTAGTGAAGGGTTTTTTACTAGTCTGTCTAAATAATAGTTCGCAAGTTTTTCGGCTAAATCTCGCTCTATGTCAGCGGGAATAAATGAATTAAATGATAATCTTACATCAATGTAGGGCAGTCCACAAAACTCATGCATCAAAGGCAATCCCCTCACATCTCTATACCCGTATCTGTGGCGTTGTTCAGCCCATATGGTATCTGTGATCAACTCTCGGTATAGGGACATTGCCAAAGGTTTAGGACGAATACCAAGTATTTCAGCTGGATTCCAATCTGGCATAATGCCATATACTGTTTTTTCTCCAACCAAAAGTGGGTGACGATCAATAGCGCTAGAGAGTTTCATCTTAATAGCATTCAATCTATCGTTCTGCTTATTAGCTGATTCTCGATTTCTCCTTAAAATGAGTGGTCTAACTTGTAATAACCAAAGTTTTTTCTTGCGGTTTTCTTCCGTGAAAGCAAATTCACAATCAATAGGAGCACCATCATAAAACTTGGATAATTCTTCCAGTAAATCAATTACAGGCAACATTTCTCTATTTTGCACTTTGCCGGAAGCTGCATGATACCATAAATTTGTGTTACTATTCCCAGAAGTGACATCCGAAGTCCCACATCCCGTGGACCAATTGATTGTTCTATAAGGAGCGCAAGTTTGGGTTTCATGAGAGAAAGCGACTCCCGACATTACGACATTTTCTAGCATTGGTTGAACTAAGACTTCATCATTAATATAATTAGTGTGGTAAGAATCAAAAACATCTTTAATAGCTTGAGCAAGATTGCAACTTCTAACATCAGGAACTGATAAATAAGCACCTGCATTAGAACCTTGATCCGTATCCTCATACTCGCAACTTGAACGCACAATAAAATTTGTGCCTGATTTCATCAACTCTTGTACCCTTTTTATACACTGATCAGGATTTTCAATCCAAGAGGTTCTAGAGAAATAATAAAGAGGTGCTATAGTAGCCGTGGTTATGATGCCACTTAATGTTTCTAAAGTACGTGCTTTTGTCGAAAAAGTTGGTCGATCCATTGCAACATTATCCCTTTTTAAACAGCATGCACTTTCTGTGCCCATCTCGCGTATTTGACGCAAAAATTCAGAAAAAAAGTAAAGAGCTTTGTTCAAACAAACTGTTAAGAAAAAATGTCAATAATTTAATAGTGTATGTTTCTAACAATCAAACAGTTTCTGATTTATATCCTAGCTTTTCTGCAGTTTCAGCTAATGCCTCTATTATTCTGGGAATCTCAGTT
>PACC02000059.1 GCA_002699695.2 Paracoccaceae bacterium
CCTTCTGGCGCAATGGAAATACCTAATTTAACCCTTTCCTCTGTATGCATTTTGCTGATTTCTTTCTCAAGAAAACGTATCGAACCAGATGAACTAACTGTTCCCAAAATTGAAGATATAGTGGAAGTCTTACCTGCCCCGTTAGGTCCCAAGAGAGCCACGCAACTTCCTTTTTTTACAGAAAAATCAATGCTGTGAACAACTTTGATTCTTCCATAAAATACACTGAGATTCTTGACTTCAAGCATATTGGTCTATTGTAAAGACAGCAGTGCCAAAGGCACTACTGTCAAAATTAAATCCCATAAACTTTACTTCCAACTAGGGACAAAGCTGGGGATTGTATTAGAAAGGAGTACTCTTTCTCCATTCTTAAATCCTATGACTGGAACGGTTCTCTCAGCATGGGATTTATTCTTTTTGAAAGAAACAGATTCTACGGTCCTTACCGGAATGCTGTCCGCCTCTCTCAGAGCTTTTCTAATAGCCTCTGGATCGGTTCCTCCAGTTTTCTCAACTGCATAGGCTATTGCCATTATGACGTCAGCACCTAAGGCCGGGAACATGCCATCAACAGGCATACCCATTGCCTTACATTCTTTTTGAAAAGCCTGCATTGCACTACCAGGTTGTGAAGGAGCCAAAGTTCCAAAAGCAACTTTATCCAGAATAGACTTGTCACTATCAGCTACAGAATCCAAAGAAGGATCATCTAAACCATCGGAGCCAATAACCCAAGCATCTATACCGGCAGCCTTCATTTGCCTGATAAGGACGCCAACATCAGGCATAATTGATGAAATATATACGGCATCTGGGGTTGTTGAAAGTTTTTTCATTTCAGCTACCTGAGGAGACCAATCACTTGTTGGAATGCTGAAATTCATTTTTGATAGAACTTTTCCACCTCCATTTTCAATCGCCTCTCCAAACCAAAGTGGGGTCTTTGCTGACCAAGATCCTCCGTCATCTGACGTGAGAAGGACAACATTCTTCACACCTTCTGACAGGGCATATTCAGCCGCAGCAGCAGCAGTAAAAGGGTCGGGTGACACGTTAGATATAAAATTGTCTACTATCCCGGTATGCATCTCAACTTGAGTACTTTGAGCTTGCAAAATAGTTACCCCATAGCCTGCAGCAATTTGAGCAACTGGGATCATTGTGTCAGCAAATGGAATTGTTCCAATTGCAATGACGCCTTGTTCTAAGAATTTCTCCGTTAGAGCTAGAGCTGTTTGCGTATCTGTTCCCGTATCTTGGATTAGAAGTTCAAACTTCTTCCCATTCACACCACCATTTTTATTAATGATTTCGGCCATGCACTTTGCTCCTTGAACCTCAGCATATGGTGCATATTCTCCAGTTAAAGGAACTGCAAACCCGACCTTTATTGTCTCTCCAAAAGCTGGAAAAGCAATAAAAGACACAAAAAGAATCTTTGAAAGATTTTTTAGGAATTTTTTCATAATTTTCTCCCTTATATTTGATTTTTTATAATTTTTTATGATTGCTATTGTAGTCATATTAATGCCCGATATATGCTTCCTTAACCCTTGCATCATTTGATATCTCATTTGGTTTTCCGGATGCTATTACCTCCCCCATGTTCATCACCGTTATCTTATCGCATACCCCCATTATGAATTTTAAGTCATGATCTATGACGATGATAGCACATGAATTATTTTCCTGCACCCACCTTAACGAATTTGAAAGTTCTTGGGTCTCATTTTCATTCATTCCGGCGGCAGGTTCATCCAAAAGTAGGACCAAAGGGTTTAATGCCAGTGCTCTGACAATCTCTAGTCTCCTTAAATGGCCATATGACAATTCATCTGATGCTAAATCAGCCTTGTCAGAAAGGTCAAAGACATGAATTATTTCATCCAAATTCTTAGTTTCCTTTCTCTCAGAATATTGAGAAGAGATTTCTGCTACCTCAATATTTTGCCCAACAGTGAGATTGGGATAAATTCGTAAATTTTGGAAAGTCCGAGCTAAGCCCAAACGCGCTCTTTCATAAGACTTTCTCGAGGTAATATTTTTACCAGAAAGATAAATTGCGCCATTATCAGGGGCCAACAATCCAGAAATCAAATTAATAAGCGTTGATTTCCCGGCCCCGTTCGGGCCAATTAAACCCAACACATCCCCTTTCTCTATTTCTAAGGAAACATCAGACACTGCTTTAACCCCACCAAAGCTTTTCGAAATATTTCGCAGACTCAACATTATTATTGGTTCAACCCATCAATTCATTTCGTTATTGATAAAAAAAGTGTCTAATCATAAACTCAAACCCTAAGCTAAAAGATATTTTTCGTCTAGGGGACAAATCATGCCAAATGAAATTGACGATTACCAAGTATTTTTTGGGTGCTCAGATTTTTCTGGCCTNTTTAGAGGAAGAGCCGTCTCCTCCCTAGAATATAAGCGGAGGCTTAATACAGGATGNGGCTGGGTGCCTGCTGATCAATCACTAACNCCTTTNGGNGAAATAGGNCCNGCCAACCCTTTTGGTNCTCTNGGTGACCTNCGGCTAATTCCTGATCAGAAAGCAGAATATAAAGTAAAATGTGATGAAATGCTAAGCCCACTACACTTTCTCTTATGCGATATTAATAATTTAGATGGAACTCCCTGGGATTGTTGCGCTAGAAATTACTTGAAGCAAGGCATCAAATTACTTAATGAAAACTACGGTTTGTCATTAAAAATCGGCTTTGAACACGAATTTACAATAATTGATCCAGATCTCATGCCTGAACCTGTTTTTTCTATGCGCGCATTTAGAAAAGAGGAAAAATTTATTTCCATTCTAGCAAAATGTCTTAACGAGACTAAAATAATTGCTGAGAATTTTCTACCTGAATACGGAGTTAACCAGTTTGAGGTTCCAACTTCTGCAAAAGCTCCCTTAGCTGCAGCAGATGATGCCGTGGCATTTCGCGAAATTGTAAAAGAAGTGTCGCGCGTCACATCTAGGAAACTTTCTCTATCACCCAAGCTCACGCCAGAATCTGTTGGTAATGGGGTCCACTTGCATCTATCTCTCGAAAACAGTAGTGGAACAAATGTCAGCGAGGACAGGAATAAAAAAGGAGCTTTAAGCAAAGAATTTTCAGCATTTTGTGCAGGAATTTTACGACATATTGATAGTGTAGCTGCGCTTAGTGCTCCATCCCCAATATCTTACCTAAGACTTAAACCTCACCATTGGTCTGCATCCTATAATACAATCAGTGTGCAAGACAGAGAGGCGGCCATACGAATTTGCCCTGAGATAAAACATAAAAATAGAAAATTTTCATCTTTCCGGGCTGAAGTCAGAGTCGGAGATGCCACCTCTTCTCCTTATCTGCATTTGGGTTCAATAATACATGCAGGGCTCATTGGACTTGAGAAAAATCTACAAGTACATTCTTTCACAGAATCAGATCCTAGCGAAATGACTAGTAAGGAAAAGAAGAAATTGGGGTTAAAAAGATTACCCAGATCTCTCGGAGAATCCATGAATTCTTTATCGTCAGACTTAGACTTTAGGAAATCAGCGAAACCATTATTTTGGGAATGCTATAGGGACATGAGGTCAACTGAACTGGCATACACAAAAAAAATGAGTGAAAAAGAGTTATGCAATTCGTATAGAAAAATTTTCTAAGTGCCGTTTCTTAAATAAGATTCCTCCAAAACATCTGCAAATGCACTTAAAAATATTTTAACATCATCGTGAATTAAACTTAATGGTGGCCTTATCTTTAGTATATTTTCGTAAGGACCTTCTAGACCAACTAGGATCCTCTTATCCCGCAACCTATTGCAAATGTAATTGGCTTCAGAGGTTCCTGGTTCTTTAGTCTCAAAATTTCTAATAATTTCGACCCCCCAGAATAGACCCATACCCCGTACATCTCCTATTAAAGATGAACCTAGTTTTAATGCAACTAAGCCCTTTTCAAGAAATGAGCCCATTTGCTTTGCATTCTCCCCAAGCATTTCGTCATCAACAATTTCTAAAACTTCGTTTGCTATCAAACATGAAAGATCAGATCCTCCAAAGGTTGAGAAGAACTCGATTCCATTGTTGAAGGCCTTAGCAATTTCTTGAGTTGTAACCACCGCTCCAATCGGATGTCCATTTCCTATTGGTTTTCCTAAGACCACAATGTCTGGTAAAATCTTCTGTTGTTCAAAACCAAAGTAATAGCCACCTAGTCGTCCTAAACCTGTTTGAACCTCGTCTGCAATGCAAACGCCTCCTGCGACTTTAACTTCCTCATATATATGCTGCAAAATGCCTGGCTGCGGTATAATTTGCCCAGCAACACTAGGAAAAGTTTCAGAAATGAAACCCCCTAAACTTCTACCCTGTGCTTGAATATCATTTAAGATCTTGGTTATTTGATATCTAGGATCCACATCTCTAAATTCATTGGGACAATCTATGACATGAACCCAATCCTGCTTTCCTATACCGTTCGGCTTCTTAAATTTGTAGGGAGAAACTTCAATGGCAGCATTAGTATTGCCATGGTAGCCATGGTCAAAAGTAACAAAATCTTTATTACCTGTATATGTTTTAGCAAGACGCAAAGCCAACTCATTAGCCTCAGATCCAGAATTCACAAGAAAAACAACCTCAAATGAACTGGGGAATTTTGATAATAAGTTCTCTGAAAGCTTCTTTTGACTTGGGTGAAGATACCGAGTGTTCGAATTTATAAGTCTCAGTTGCTTATTAACTAAACTAGCAATTCTAGGATGAGAATGTCCCACGTGTGGTACATTATTATAAAAATCAAGATAGCATCTACCACTTTCATCAAACAGATAGTTTTTGAATCCTCTCATGATCAAAATTGGATCCTTGTAACTCAATTTTAAATTTCCTGCAAAACTCTTTATTCGGTTTTGAATAAGGTGATTTTTATCAATTTTTCTGAAAGTTATGGCCCCTGGGTTTATTCCCAATAGCGTTGCTGGATTTGGACAGTATTGGGACCAAAATTTAATATCGTCAGGATTACACACCCCTGGCCAATTGTTCTCTTGCCCCAATCCCAAAGCTAATTGCAAATGTAAATGCGGTTCCCACCCTCCATTTACGCTTGCACTTCCTATTTTTCCTATTAAATCACCCTTCCCCAGACGCTCTCCCACCTTAAATCTTAATGACTTTGGATCCAAGTGTCCAAAGAGAGAGAAGAAAGAAATACCGTTGGGTGTTCTATGCTCAATTACGACAAAGCCTCCATAATCAAGCGGTTTATCGCAAAACTCTGAATGAATCACGTCACCTTCTAAAGGAGTAAAAATTTCTGTCCCCAAAGGGGCAAAAACATCTATGCCCAGATGTATAGTTCTCCGATCAGAATTTTTCCCAGCGCCTAGCCTAAAATCTTCGGCAGTATAGATTAATCTAGGTTCTAGGTATTTCCCCAAATTAATTGACCTCTGGCTTTCAAGTTCACTGCGACCAGTTAAATTTATTGCCTCAGACTGAGTGATGGAATGCGGATCTATTGGTATTATGCTTTCTAGATCTAGCGAAATGATTTTTGCATCCTTTAAAGGTTGTCTAATGATGGGATGAAATCCAACTTTACCTTGGTTAAGATATTCTATTACTTCGGACCCTCCTTTCACTGGGGGTAAGTCACAAATATTCCTAAATCTTGCAGTAAAAAAATTCTTACCTTTGACCATATGCCACAAGAAATTTTTAGAATCTCTTTGCGAAATTATAACGTATGGGTCATCTGGTTTATCTTTCGCCATTATTGACGAATTCACATAACTTACAGCCAACCTTGTGATAATCAAGGTAAACAATATGTCTAACTCTTCCTCTGAAATTGGATTAATGGAATGGTAGCCCCGTAAAAATTCTAGCTGTAGATTTAAACCAATTCCAGGAAGAATTAACAAATATGCAGAGCATATCGCTACATTACAAATCGTAGGAGATTTTGAAAGGTCTCCAAAATCTAATATTCCTGAAAGGAAAGCTTGGCCATTGGATAAAAATCCAACAAGAAGATTTTGATCATTTAAATCATTATGTATCCAATAATGGGGTAAGTGGTTCAGTCTATCGGAAATATTTAAGAAGTCATCTAGAATTTCGTTTATAATAAGTTCTAATTCAGGATCCAAAATCTCGGGTATATTATCTCTAATCCATAGAGGTTTCGTGAGGTCCCATTTATTGCTAGGAGGATCTATATCTGCAGTAAATTTTTTTGAAGCAAGATCCAAAGACGCTACTTTTTTGCCTAAATCTAACATAAGATTCTTAGATATGGGAGATACATTAGACAGCATGATACCTTCGATTTTTTCCAACACCCAAATGATGCGTTCATAGTTGTTAAGATCAGCAGCTAATTCATAACTGTTCCCCGAAACAGACTTTATTATTTTTGGAATAGGTAACTCACTTTGGTCTTTTTTCAAAAATTCTAAGATAGAAACCTGAGCGTCCAGAAAAGACTTTTCGCAGTCTAGCCTCATTATCTTGACTATAAATTTACTACCGTTAGACTGAATCAACTCAAAATTAAAATCGAATTCGCTGTTTAAAATTTTGTATTGCCCACTCAAATTCCATCTGTCAGAAACAACCTGTGCCCAGTAAATCTTTTCGGTTTCAATATTATCCATTCGCCGTTCCAAAATGCCTTACCATACTTCATATCAAGTTTGTTTTCAAAATAGTACTCAAATGTGCTAAATTAATTTTAAAAGATTTAATTCTACAATTGCACTGTATTATAAACTCAACAACCAATTCTTTTGGACGGTAGTTATAATAATGATAAGTTGGCTTTATTCTTGCAAATGCATTAGGACAGGATCCTTGAATATGCGCAAACTTAAATTATTTGACCTATCTATAGCTCTAACAGTTACATTGTCTTTAGTAAGCTTTGTATACGGAGAAGTCAGTATAAGATCAAATAAATGTAATTCAAATACTATTGAAGATCTTTACTCACTAATATATGCCCCATTAGTGCCTTTTGAGCCTCCAGCATCAATAATAGATGATGATGGAAATGTAACGGCTAGTGAGGATGAATTATTTTCTCTAAGACGGCGCCATTTTTATGATCAGCTCAAAGGACAAAATCCTGTATCCATTGATTTGCAGACGTACGCTACATTGACAAAGGAGCTCCCAGGCGGATTAGAGGATTTTGAACCAGTGCTCAAAATATTGTTACCAGACTGCCAACCTGTATCACTTTTTAGAGGAGTACCTGTATCAGCTACTTCAGCAGATTTTGAAACGATACTTAAAACTGCTGAAATAGGCCTAAGATCGGAAATAGCAGCTATAGTTGACTACGCGCGCTCATCCATTGAACCCAATCCTATAAGGTTTGAGACCATATTAGAGATCCTCAAGAATGATTTAGCAATCACACCTGAAATTGTTAAAGCAATACTCCCTGAACCAATAGCACAGCGTTATTTTCCAGATGGAATAATACCCACAGCTAACTTATCAGAAGCAGCCATACTAGCATTTGTTGCTCTAGGGGGAACGGTAATAGAGCCTCCCTCAAAAATATTTTTTATAAAACCCCGTAGCTATTCAGGAGTAATAGAGGATTATAGCTCCCTAATTATTCAAGAAACCGGTAAAATAGAAACTGCTGCAGCCTTAAATACTGGGCTGGTAGCCCAAATGATGAATAGAATGGGAGTTTCTGCCCAAATTTTAGTAATCACAGAAGTCGATACCACCATGGCAGGCACTTGCAAAATTGATGACGCAGGCCGTTGGCACCAAATAATAGGCGGCAGAAAATCGAGGAATTGTCCATTTTTTTCCCTAACACGTCAAATGCTTCAAAGCGGAACCTACAAGAAAACAAAAGATTATATTGAGCAAAATATAGTTTTCAAACAACTGGAAGCTATTTTGTCAATTGCCACTAATAAAGGTCCAAAAGTAGATAGTTAATTTTTTTTAAAATTAGTTCCATCAAGGTTTGATACTTATCATAGATTGCAATCAATTCGACTTTTACTTTCTCCTCTCGATAGGTCAGTAGGGAACATATTTTAACAGCTATTACTAATGATTTGAGCTCTCCGACCCTTTGATTGACATTCTTTTTAACCAAATGTAGTTCAGTAATATAAAATTTTACCAATTACCTAAGTAAAGGAAACTAAATGAATTTAGATAATATTAGCACAGGGAAAACTCCCCCAGAGGAAATAAATGTGGTGATTGAAATAACAGGTGGAAGCTCTGGCGGAAGCCCCGTGAAATACGAATTTGACAAAGATAGTGGTGGAATATTTGTAGATCGAATAATAAATACTGCCATGTTTTATCCATGCAATTACGGATTCATACCAAATACTCTGCATGCAGATGGTGATCCAACTGATGTTTTAGTATTGTTAGATATTCCATTACAGCCTGGTGTAGTAATTCCATGTCGTCCCATCGGAGTCTTAAAGATGGAAGATGATGGAGGATTGGATGACAAAATTATTGCTGTTCCAACTGAAAAAATTGATCCTTTCCAAGCTGATATAAGAGATTTAGAGGACTTGTCGCAAAAGACTCAAGATAGAATATCTCATTTCTTTGAACATTATAAAGATCTTGAAGAAGGTAAATGGGTTAAACTTCTAGGTTGGGGTAATAAAACCGAGGCACTAGAAATTATAAAAGATTCTATCGAAAGAGCAGTAAAGTAAGCTCCAACGTTTGTTAGGATCACCTATGATCACATTTATTTTTTTGATAAGACCTCTTTTGCTCTAGCTCCAGCTCGACTGAAATCCATTATACCAGCGTGTTTCTGTTTCAGAACGCCCATGACCTTGCCCATATCCCGAATTGAATCTGCTTTAATCTCTTGAATAGTTTGATCAACGGTTTCTATCATTTCATTTTCAGTCATTTGTTTTGGGAGAAATGTTTCAATAATTCCTATTTCAGACAATTCTTGCTCAGCTAATTCTATTCTACCAGCTTCTTCATACTGCTTGGCACTCTCTTGCCTTTGCTTTATCATTTTTGCCAAAATTGAAAGTATCTCTTCATCAGTAACCCCTTTCACATTTTCTTCAGAACGCACTGCTATATCACGATCTTTTATAGCCGCATTAATAAGACGTATAGTGGAAATTCGCTGAGTATCTCTGGCTTTCATAGCTGCTTTAAGTGAATGAGTAAGTTGTTCACGCATAAAATTTACTACCCCAAGTAATGATTATTGAAAATCTAAGCAGGATACAGTAAACCTACAAGACATATAATACAACCTCAAAGACAGATCTCCATGACAATCTTCGCATCAACTCCTCAAGAATAAAAATTAATATTTCAAGTCTGGAAAAAGGGAAAAGTGTATCAGGAAGCGCTAAAAAATAGAAATGCCTGTATAGTATTGCCTGACGGCACATCATACGAAGGATACGGTTATGGAGCAAAGGGAACTGTGACGGCAGAATTGTGCTTCAACACTGCCATGACGGGCTATCAGGAAATTATTAGTGATCCATCATATGCTAATCAAATAATTGTCTTCACCTTTCCGCACATTGGAAATGTAGGAGTTAATCCGGAAGACAATGAATCTTTAAAACCAACAGCCCGAGGAATAGTTACTAGTCAAATGCCTACAAATCCATCAAGCTGGAGGAATACTGGTCGTCTAGATGATTGGATGCAAACCCATAAGATCATCGGGATATGTGGAATCGACACCCGTAAGATGACCCTTATATTAAGGAACGCAGGGGTAGTGAACGCGGTTATCTCTAATGAACAGAATTCCCAAATGAAACGTGATGCCCTGATAGAGAAAGCTAAGAATTGGCCTGGGATTTCTGGTTCAGATTTGGCAAAGGGCGTATCATGTAAAACACCCTATGATTGGAATGAAGGTCGCTGGACCTGGCCGGGTAAGTTCCAAAACCCTGCAAAGAATAAGAAAGTTGTGGCTATTGATTTTGGAATAAAAACCAATATCCTGCGATGTCTTGCCGAATCTGGGTGTGCAGTCAAGATACTTCCAGCAAACGTGGCCTATGAAGAAATTCTGAATCATAAACCAGACGGTATCTTCTTATCAAATGGCCCAGGCGATCCAAAAGCAACGGGTAAATATGCTGTGCCAACCCTGAGAAAGATAATTCGAGATACGAGAATACCAATTTTTGGCATATGCTTAGGACACCAAATTTTAGCGTTGGCCTTAGGTGGTAAAACGTTAAAAATGAAATGTGGTCATCATGGGGCTAATCATCCAGTAAAAAATCTCATGACTGGTAAAGTAGAAATAACCTCAATGAACCATGGTTTTGCTGTCAATCGATTAGCACTCCCTGATAATGTGCTTGAAACACATGTATCATTATTTGATAATAGCAACTGTGGAATAGAACTCAAAGGTAGGAATATTTTTTCAGTCCAATACCACCCAGAAGCAAGTCCTGGCCCTACAGACAGCCTGGGTTTATTTTCAAAATTTGTCGCTTTAATGAACTAAAACAACTGTAACCAGATCTTTTTTTTAAAGTCATGAGAAATTACTGTAATAACATTTATTCTTTTTCCTTTGTGAGGAGACAAGCTTGAAACCTATAACTACCGACATATTAGTTTGTGGAGGCGGAATTTCGGGCTTGTTAACTGCCAAATCGTTGCTGAATCTCGGTCTCTCAGTGGTTTGTCTAGAAAAAATGAAAGACAGCCTAAAATGTGAAGCGATTGTGGAAGATGGTCGTTCCACTGCATTGCTACAACCTTCAATAAATTTTTTAAGTGATCTGGGCCTATGGAGAAATTTATCACAAAAAAGTCAAGCCTTAGAATCACTTATACTCTGTAATTTAAGCCCAGACGAAAACCTAATCGATGAAGCTTGTGAATTTTCAGCAAATGATATGAATTTAGAAACCTTGGGCTTCAATATACCAAATGATTTCTTAACCTCTGAGCTTAAGAAAAGTCTGATTTCTGAAAGCAAATTTATTTTTCTTGATGACGTTGTGATCCAAGATCTTGTTTCAAAGTCAAAAGAAATAACAGCTGTAACTGATCAGGGGCACAAGATAACTTCCAAACTTGTGATTGGTGCTGATGGGAAAAGTAGTTCTCTCAGAGAGTTAACAAAAATTGGTAAATTTAGCCTTGATTACAATCAAAAAGCTCTAGTTTTTTCAATTAAACATGAGCTAAACCACAAAGCTAAATCATTTGAAATTTATGAGTCTGGGGGGCCTTGTACTCTTGTACCTAATAAAACCAGCAAAGCTGATGGATATTTTTCTTCGGTAGTATTAATGCAGAACCTCAAAGAAGTTCAAAAAACACTGAGTCTAGATAGGAAAGAACTGGCAGTTTTTATAACCAAACGAACAGGAAATCTTCTTGGTAAATGTGAAATCACAACGAAGATTAAAAAATTTCCTATAATGTCCCAGATTTCTAGACAATTTGTAGGAGATAGATCATTGCTTTTAGCTGAATCTGCTCATGTCATGCCGCCTATAGGAGCTCAAGGAATGAATTCTTCAATACAAGACATAAAATTTCTAACTGAACTTCTTGACCTTGAAGCAAAGGATAATAAGGACTATGGTCAAAGTAACCTCCTTGATAAATTTGAAAAAGCTCGAGCTAACAAAATACGTTCACGAATGCTGGGAATACACATCCTAAACAAGGTTTCAATAAATGGAAATGGTCTTGCGCTGACAATGCGAAAGCTAGGTCTTAGGGGATTAAGCAAAAATTTGAAGCTACGAAAATTTGTTATGAACTTGGGGATGTATGAGAAATTTCAAGCCAGTCAATAAAAAGACAATTGCCATCAGGTCATATTTAAACTATGAAAAACGATTTAGAGAACTTCTGTCGTAGATCAATCTTGGGCACTCACCCGATTAGACAAAAGTTTCTAGCTAGATAATTGGAGGGAAAGACTATGCGTGTTTATTATGATCAAGATTGTGATGTCAATATCGTGAAAGAAGCTAAGATAGCTATTTTGGGCTATGGTAGTCAAGGTCATGCACATGCTCTGAATCTAAGAGATAGTGGTGCTAAACAGATTGCTGTTGCACTCAGAAAGAACTCTCTATCAGAAAAAAAAGCATCGGCGGAAGGCCTCAGAGTTATGGGAATAGAAGAGGCGGCTTCTTGGTGTGATCTTATGATGTTTACAATGCCAGATGAACTTCAAGCAGAAACTTACAAAAATTTAGTGCATAACAATCTGCGACCTGGTTCTGCGATTGCTTTTGCTCATGGCCTAAATATACACTTTGGACTGATTGAGCCTAAAGATAGTATAGATGTAATAATGATGGCTCCTAAAGGGCCTGGCCACACTGTACGGGGAGAATTTGTAAAAGGAGGCGGGGTACCATGCCTTGTAGCCGTTCACCAAAATTCATCAGGCCGGGCCTTAGAGATTGGACTATCTTATTGCTCCGCTATTGGGGGTGGGCGATCAGGGATTATTGAAACCAACTTTAAGCAAGAATGTGAGACAGACCTATTTGGAGAACAAGCTGTATTATGCGGAGGATTAGTTGAACTTATTAGAATGGGGTTTGAGACTTTAGTCGAAGCAGGCTATGAACCGGAAATGGCCTATTTTGAGTGCCTGCATGAAGTGAAGCTTATCGTTGATCTCATATATGAGGGAGGAATAGCAAACATGAATTATTCAATCTCTAATACAGCTGAATATGGTGAATATGTTTCAGGGCCAAGGGTGCTCCCGTACAAAGAAACTAAAGAAAGGATGAAGGCAATTCTATCTGATATCCAGAATGGCAACTTTGTAGGAAAGTTCATGCAAGAAAATTCAGTAGGGCAACCTTTTTTCAAAGCCACCAGGCGTATAAATGATTCACACCAAATTGAAAAAGTAGGTGAAAAATTGCGCGCAATGATGCCTTGGATCGCCAATGAAAAGATGGTAGATAAAGACAAGAATTAGATCTATTCAAATGTATCAAAATTAGAAAGGTCAATTACCCAATGCTGAAGAGTCTCTAAAAATGGCAAATGTTTTACTCATATTTCACTTAATCATTGCTTTAATTCTGATTGGTGCCGTCCTCTTGCAGAGATCTGAAGGTGGTGGATTAGGGATGGGTGGGGATTCTAGTTTCATGAGCAATAGATCTGCTACAACTGCACTTAATAAACTCACTTGGATTTTAGCGATAATATTTTTAGTTACTTCCTTAATTTTAACAATTTTGGCTGCAAATAAGGCAAGTCGTGAATCAATACTTGATACGAACGACGTAGATGCAGTCGAAGTAGAAGACTCCCCTATACTTGATTTGAAAAAACTAAAGGCGTTACCAAAGGATGAAAATCCATCTAATCCTCCAAAAGAATATTGACATATTTGGAGTTAATACTTGAATCCATAGCACAACTAAATCAATAACCTTTATGATTAGCCAAACTTCAAGAAATAATCTACAATTAATCTCTGTGATCAAGAATCAAAAAACAAGTTTCATCTTTCTGCTAAAAACTAAAGCATGACTAGATTTGTTTTTATCACTGGGGGCGTGGTTTCCTCCCTGGGGAAGGGTTTGACTACCGCTGCATTGGGAGCATTGCTTCAAGCACGCGGCTACAAAATTAGATTGAGAAAGCTAGACCCGTACTTAAATGTGGACCCAGGAACAATGTCTCCATTTGAACATGGTGAAGTTTTTGTTACTGACGATGGTGCTGAAACTGATTTGGACCTTGGACACTATGAACGATTCACTGGAGTAGCTGCTAAGAATACGGACTCAATTTCTTCTGGCAAGATCTATTCAAACGTCCTTGAGAAAGAGCGAAATGGTGATTACCTGGGGAAAACCATCCAAGTTATTCCCCACGTCACGAATGAAATAAAAGAGTTCATTAAAATTGGAGAAAATGAAGTTGACTTTATGTTATGTGAAATTGGAGGCACTGTTGGTGACATAGAAGGACTTCCTTTTTTTGAAGCTATACGCCAGTTTGCTCGAGAAAAAGAACATGGATCCTGCATTTTTATGCATCTTACCCTACTACCATTCATAGATACTTCCGGTGAGTTAAAAACTAAACCGACCCAACACTCTGTCAAAGAATTACGTTCTATAGGTTTGTCACCAGATATTCTAGTTTGCAGAGCCAAAGAGCGCATACCTGAGATAGAAAGAGAAAAACTAGCTCTATTTTGCAATGTAAAAACTGAATCCATAATTTCTGCGTATGATTTAAATTCCATTTATGAAGCCCCACTAGCCTTTCATAATGAAGGACTGGACACAGCAGTCTTGGATGCATTTGGACTTGAATGGAAAAAGACTCCTGATTTATCTATATGGAAAGATGTGGCTGATAATATAAATTTTCCTGAAGGTGAGGTCAGAATAGCCATTGTTGGGAAGTATACGAAACTAGGGGATGCTTATAAATCTATAGCTGAAGCTCTAACTCATGGAGGAATAGCAAACAATGCAAAAGTGATAGCTGACTGGATTGATGCCGAAATCTTTGAAAAAGAAGACCCCTCTTCATATCTTCAAAACTTTCACGCTATCCTAGTACCGGGAGGTTTTGGAGAACGAGGTGTCGAAGGAAAAATTTTGGCAGCAAAATTTGCCAGGGAAAAAAAGATACCCTACTTTGGTATTTGCCTTGGAATGCAAATGGCTGTCATAGAAGCAGCGAGAAACCTTGGAAAATTAGAAAATGCTAATTCTGAAGAGTTCACTGAAGTCAACAATAGTAATGAAATAATACCTGTCGTCTTCCACCTGGGAAAATGGATAGACAACGGGAAAATTGTAACTCGTAAAACCACTGATAAAAAGGGAGGGACTATGCGCTTAGGGGCCTATGAAGCAATACTAACTCCAGGATCTAAAGCTCATAAGATTTATAAGGAACCAAAAATTTGGGAGCGACATAGACATCGTTTCGAAGTTGATATAAAATACCAAGAAATACTTGAAAATAACGGCCTTTGTTTTTCCGGGATTTCACCCGATGGCTCCTTACCAGAAATTGTTGAAATTACCAACCATCCATGGTTTATTGGTGTTCAATTTCACCCAGAATTAAAATCTAAACCTTTCGCTCCTCATCCTCTATTCTCTGATTTCATAAGAGCAGCATTAGAGCAATCTAGACTCGTTTAAGAATTACCCAAAAAAATGAAAAAAAATCACTAAACGAACCTCTGAATATTCTTGAGCGATCATAAAAATCCTGGCATAAAATCTATAGATGAACAACGCGGGGATTAAACTTTTGAACATTAAGGTGTTTACAAATGTGGCATAAAATATTGAAAATTTTTGACTCTGAACAAGAGATGAACGACATAACTGGAGCCGAAGCAATAGCCGCTATTCTAGTTAGAGCAGCCAAAACAGATGGTGTTTATACTGAATCCGAAATAAGATTGATTGATACAATTCTCTCAAAGCAAATGCAGTTCGGTATTGAAAATGCTCTCAAATTGCGCTCTCGCGGGGAAATTCTGGAAAGAGAAATTAACGACAACGTTCAATTAACAAGAATTATTAAGAATGAAATACCCTATGAAAACCGCCATGAATTAGTTCAACAGTTGTGGCAAATAATCATGGATGATGAGATTAGAACTCCCGAAGAAAATAAATTAATGCGAGTTTTGGTGCACTTGCTAGGAATAAATGATGTGCAAAGTGCAAAAGCAAGATCAAAGGCCCTAATGCTAAAAAAACAAAAAACAAATCTAACACAAAAAGAGCATTGATTTGATCTTTTCAACCAGAATAGTTGATATAGAACTAGCCAGAAGCCACGGCCTAACTGATGATGAGTATAATAGCATATTAAATCTTATAAATCGTAACCCAACGATCACTGAATTAGGGGTTTTTTCTGCTATGTGGAATGAACATTGTTCATATAAATCAACTAAGAAATGGCTCCGAACACTCCCCACAAAGGGATCAAAGGTAATCTGCGGTCCAGGTGAAAATGCTGGAATTATAGATATTGGCGATGGTGATGCACTAGTCTTTAAGATAGAAAGTCATAATCACCCCTCTTACATTGATCCGTTCCAAGGTTCCGCTACTGGAGTAGGAGGTATCCTGAGAGACATATTTACGATGGGAGCAAGACCAATTGCAACCATGAATGCTCTTAGTTTTGGATGTAAGGACAAAAAAAAAGTTACTCATCTTTTGTCTGAAGTCATAAAGGGCATAGGAAGTTATGGAAACAGTTTTGGAGTCCCGAATTTAGGTGGAGAATTGCGTTTTGATGAATCCTATGAAGGAAATTGCTTAGTAAATGTCTTTGCAGCTGGATTAGTTAAGTCGAACAAAATTTTTTATTCTGGGGCAACAAGTACTAATTTGCCGGTCGTCTACTTAGGGGCCAAAACTGGTAGAGACGGTATTGGAGGAGCTACCATGGCTTCCAGTGAATTCATTAGTGAGAAAGAAGCAGAACGCCCCGCTGTTCAGATCGGGGACCCTTTCATGGAGAAATGTTTGCTCGAAGCATGTCTCGAATTAATGGAGGCCGAAGCCGTCATCTCAATTCAAGACATGGGAGCTGCCGGGTTGACCTGTTCTGCTGTCGAAATGGCTGGTAAAGGCAAATTAGGTATGATCCTGGATCTTGACAAAGTCCCAACTCGCGAAAGTGAAATGCATGCCTATGAAATGATGCTATCAGAAAGTCAAGAAAGGATGTTAATGACTCTTAAACCAGGAAAGGAAAAAATTGCTAGAGCCATATTCAAAAAATGGGACTTAGATTTTGCAATTGTGGGTAAGACAATCAAAGAAGATAGGTTTCAGGTTTTTCATAATTCTAACTTGGAGGTTGATCTACCACTTCAAGCCCTATCAACGATGTCCCCAGAATATGATAGAAAGTGGCGAATAAATCAAAACCATATACAAACTCCTTCTATTCAAAAATATAATTTGCAACCATTAAAATGCTTAACGACCCTCCTATCTAGTCCCAATTATAGCTCCCGCAAAATTATCTGGGAACAGTTTGATCACATGGTCATGGCCAGTACAGTACTACCTCCTGGATCGAATGCAGGGGTAGTAAGAATCCCTGAAACAAATAAAGCAATAGCTTGTTCATTAGATTGCACACCAAGATATTGCAGTCAGGACCCCCATTTGGGAGGAAAACAAGCTGTCACAGAAGGCTTTAGAAATTTGATTATAACAGGAGCAACGCCACTAGCTATAACGAATAATTTAAATTTTGGAAATCCAGAAAAAACTGACGTGATGGGACAGATAGTTGGCTGCATTCAAGGTATATCAGAAGCATCTATTGCTTTGGATTTGCCTGTAGTGTCTGGGAATGTGAGTCTATATAATGAAACTGATGGGATACCAATATTAGCTACCCCTACTATAGGTACGGTAGGGTTAATAAAGTCAATTGATGATTTAATACTCATAAAAGCAAGGACAACGGACTATTTATATCTAATAGGAGATAATCCTGGGCATCTCGGCCAATCTGCTCTTCTCAGGGAAGTTCTCGGAATATCCGGTAAGAAAGCTGGACCAGCACCAGAAATAGAGTTTTCTAAAGAGCTTGCTGCAGCCAAATTAATAAATAAATTAAATGCCGCAAACAAAATTTTTGGGGGTCATGACATTTCTGATGGAGGACTAATTCTTGCCATAGCGGAGATCTGTATTCTTAACAATCTAGGGATTAAAATCGATGCAACTGAATCTGACATCTGTTGGCTTTTTGGAGAAGACCAGGGACTATACTTACTAGTGTGCGAAGAAAAAAATCAAATCGACCTTGAGCAAGCTGCCAGGAGATTGCAAATACCTTGTCAAAAACTTGGAACATTTGGTGAAGACTTAATTGAAATTGGCAACGACCAAATAACTGTAAGTGAGCTGAGAAAGATTCATGAAACTGGGCTTGATCATTTTTTTTAGCATCCGTTTAACTTTAAGTTCAAATCTTTTTGAAAAAGAAACTTTTCGCAAATCAGAATTGAGGTATAATCCAGAATAAATCTAAAAATGGGAGATGATTCTTATCAATGGCTATAGAAGGACACGAAATTGAAAACCTTATAAGGAAAGCTTTTCCGTCTGCCTCAATTAAGGTGGACGATTTGGCCGGAGACGGGAATCATTATTCAGCCACAGTTATAGCTAAGGAATTTCAAGGCTTGACTCGAATAAAGCAACATCAACTGGTTTATGCCGCACTAAGGGGGAAAATGGATGGCCCAAACGGAGTTCTCCATGCTCTCGCCCTTACAACAAAGCCCATGGAGTAAAAATATGGATGAAAGTCTAGGTAAAATTAAGAAAGAAGTTTCGGAAAATGATGTCGTACTCTACATGAAAGGAACATCCTCTATGCCCCAATGTGGTTTTTCCAGTAGAATAGCCGGGGTACTAAATTACTTAGAAATAGAATATCGTGACATAAATGTGTTAGAAGATGATTCTCTACGGGAAGGAATTAAGCAGTTTTCGGATTGGCCAACCATTCCCCAACTGTACGTCAAGGGGGAGTTTGTTGGTGGTTGCGATATAGTAACTGAAATGACCATGACTGGTGAATTAGACAAACTTTTTGCAGAAAAAGGAATCGAATTTAACTTAGAAGCAGCAAAGAAAATCAGAGAAGCAAATGATTCATGAACAAATGTGAGCCTTCTATGATAAATTTGTGTGTTAAAAAAGCTCCTTCTGATCAATATTGTCTTTATCGTTTAATTCCGAATTAGTCTCTGTTTTTAATTCGACAGGTAAGCTAGAATCAATCAATAATAAATCTTCTAGCTTTGTTAAAATAGACTGTAAAACAGTAGCATAACCATTTTCGGTTTCTTTGTATTCGTTTGTTTTTTCTTGATGGTACACTTCTTTAATCGACTTTGCTTCATTCTCAATAAGATTAGACTTTTCTCTCAATTCGCTGACCTGATTTTCTAAAGATTTGATCTGAGTGATTTGTTTTTCTTGGTTTTCTTCCAAAATTCGTAAACGTCCACCCAGCATTAAACCTGCCATCAATAATAGCTTAACTTCTGGAACTTTACCTATGCTACCAAGGATTTTCTGCGATTCTGCGTTAAGCTCACTTGCAGCATCTTGGACTTCCACCTCTTCTCCAGGATCACATTCTACCGTATAAGTTCTTTCACCAACTTTTACATTCACCTCAGCCATTTACATCCTCCAAAATGACATTTAATTGTTCTACCAACACATCAACTTTTTTTAGATCAGCATTCTGCTGGTCAAGAAGATTTGCGAATTTCTCTTTTAATCTTTCATTCTCTTCTTCCAATCTCTTCACTTTATCCATCGCATCCAGTCTTGTTTCTTCAGCTTGATTTGGAGTTTTTCTGTTTTCAGTTAAGTTAAACTTAATCTTTTCCAGAGCATGATCGATCTTTTTCTCTAAGCTGACAATTTCATCCATGTTCTAGATCCTTATTAAGGTTTACTCATCCTTTAAGTATATTGCGAGGTTTTACTCTATGACAATAAAAATCAGTTCGAAATAAAAAAAATTAGTAAAATTTCCTCAACCGGTAAATAAAAGCAGTTTATTCTAACTTAAATAGAAAAACTATTGTCATTACTATTGTCATTGAAAATCATTGACGATAAGGACAATATAATAATTTTAGTGTGTCTAATAATAAGAGAAAGTGAGAATTGTCGTGAATATACAGGAATTACGTGGGGGCTTCCAAGAACATTGGGCAAAGGCTACCGCAGTTAGAATGTTATCCATTGATGCTGTACAAAAGGCAAACTCTGGGCACCCTGGGATGCCAATGGGAATGGCAGACGTTGCAACGGTTCTTTTTGAGAAACACCTTAAATTTGATTCTAGCATGCCCGATTGGATTGATCGTGATAGATTCATTTTGTCTGCTGGACATGGCTCAATGCTACTCTACGCCTTACTATATCTAACTGGCTATAAAGACATCTCACTTGATGAAATAAAAAACTTCAGACAACTAGGTTCAAAAACTGCTGGACATCCAGAGTACGGGCATGCTCAAGGCATAGAAACTACAACAGGGCCTCTCGGCCAAGGCCTAGCTACCGCTGTTGGCATGGCAATGGCTGAAGTTATCTTACGGAAGCGCTGGGGCAAAAAACTGATAAATCATCAAACCTACGTTATAGCCGGAGACGGTTGCCTTATGGAAGGAATTAGTCAAGAATCTATAACTTTAGCTGGAAAGCACAAACTTTCTAAGCTTATTGTTTTGTGGGACAATAATGGAATAACAATTGACGGTGAGGTAAGTAAGTCGTGCGTGACTAATCAAGTTGAAAGATTTAAATCGGCTGGTTGGTCGACATTCGAATGTGACGGCCACAATCCAAACGAGATAAATAATATGATTTCTCAAGCCAAGAATGATTCGCTTCCGTCTTTTGTAAGTTGTAAAACCAACATTGGTTTTGGATCACCGAATAAGGAAGGAACTGCTAGCATTCATGGATCACCTTTGGGAGAGCAAGAAATAAAACTCGTACGGGAGATATATGGATGGATACATGAACCTTTTGAAATACCTAACGATATTAAAAAATCATGGTCTGCTATTGGTTTAAAAAACACCGTGCAACGAAAATCTTGGGAAGAAAATTTCTCCAAGTTATCTAACAAAAAAAGAACCGAATTTGTTCATTCATTCTCTGGTAAGTCATCGGAAAATCTTCGAAGAAGGCTGTCCCAATTCAAAAAGTCAGCAATCAGTGAAAAACCTAACATTGCTACTCGAAAAGCTTCTGAACTAGCTTTAGATGTTATAAACCAATGCTGTAATAATACAGTTGGAGGGTCAGCTGACCTCACTGGTTCAAACAATACTTTGACGCCAAATCTTGGGATTTTCTCCCCTGAAAACCCTGGTGGTCGATATATTCACTATGGTATTAGAGAACACGGGATGGCAGCTGCCATGAATGGAATCGCTCTGCATGGAGGCCTAATTCCTTATGGTGGAACCTTCTTAGCTTTCACCGACTATGCAAGAGGTGGAATGAGATTATCAGCTCTTATGGGCCTCAGGGTTATTTATGTAATGACACATGACAGCATAGGCCTAGGAGAAGATGGGCCCACGCATCAACCCGTAGAACATCTAGCTATTTTAAGAGCAACCCCGAATATGCGAGTTTTTAGACCAGCCGATGTTATCGAAACAGCAGAAGCCTGGCAAATAGCTCTTGAGAGTAAAGACAGGCCTAGCACTATAGCATTATCTAGACAGAATCTGCCTACACTTAGAAAAAAATATACCACAAAAAACCTGACTCAATTGGGAGCATATGTGTTAAGTGAAGCTAAAATTTCAAGAAAAGTTGTTCTAGTTGCTACTGGATCAGAAGTGGCCATAGCAATGAAAGCACAAGAGAATTTGGAGGCTGAGGGGATAGGTACGCGAGTGGTGACAATGCCTTGCTGGGAACTATTTGAAGAGCAAGACAGAAAATATCAAAAAAAGATTCTCCCAGCCGGCAGTTTAATTATAGCTATTGAAGCCGCAGTAGAAATGGGTTGGGAAAAATGGCTGCATTCAGATTATAGGAAGAATAGAAACAACTGTTTCATCGGAATGAAAGGATTTGGAGCTTCTGCTCCCGCCAAAGATTTATATGATCATTATGGTATAAATGTTTCAAGCATAGTCAAGACGGTGAAAAGCAGGTTGTAGTTTTAATTTGAGTGATAGTAATGACGGTAAAAACCCTAAATGACTATGAATTACAAAATAAGAAAATATTAGTCCGTGTGGATCTAAATGTACCATTAAACCAAGCCAAGATTTTAGATAGCTCACGAATTGAACGATTGGTCCCCACAGTGAGAAAGATAATTAAAGAAGGTGGACGACCAATCTTGATTTCTCATTTTGGTCGCCCAAAGGGAAAGTATGATAAATTATTAAGTCTTGAACAACTAATACCAGAACTTAGCCGGTTTTTAGATTGCAGAGTCAAATTTTCAACTGAAACTACAGGTACTGAGGCCTTGAAAAAAGTTGAAGGTTTAGCGAATGGCGAAGTCTTGTTGTTGGAGAATACCCGATTTAACCCCCAGGAGGAAGCGAATGAATTAAACTTCTCCAAGAGCCTTTCTGAATTAGGAGACATTTTTTGTAATGACGCTTTCTCAGCATCTCATAGAGCCCATGCCTCAACAGTTGGGGTTGCCAACTTCATGCCAAATTGCATAGGGCTCCTAATGCAACAAGAATTAACTGCCCTGAAGTCAGTTTTGAGTAAACCAAAAAGGCCAGTGGTAGCAGTTGTGGGCGGTGCTAAAGTTTCTACTAAGATAGATCTTTTAAGCAATTTAATTCAAAAAGTTGACCACCTTGTTATTGGAGGAGGCATGGCAAATACCTTTCTGCATGCGCAAGGCAACCCTGTTGGGGCATCTTTATGTGAGAAAGACCTCAAAGGTACAGCTCTTAACGTTCTAAAGAGAGCCTACGAAAGAGGTTGTGAAGTACATATCCCCCATGATGTTATCATTGCTTCAGATTTTAAACCAAATGCCAAATTTACAGTTGTGGAGGCAGGAAAGGTTCCTGAGGGAAAACTTATCCTAGATATTGGACCATCTACATGCGATAAAATTAACCAAATCTTCAATAAATGTGAAACACTTATCTGGAATGGACCAATGGGAGCGTTTGAAATAACTCCTTTTGATAAGGGAACCAATATAACAACAACTTTTGCAGCCAAACTAACCAACCAAAACCAATTGATTTCGGTTGCTGGAGGTGGAGATACTGTCTCAGCACTTAAAAACGCTGGAATAGTTGAGGATTTCTCATACGTATCCCTTGCTGGAGGAGCCTTCCTGGAATGGATGGAAGGCAAAAAGTTACCAGGAATCGCCTGTTTGGAATAAAAATTTCCCTGCTTATTTCAAAAATGCTACACTTACACCTAAAGTTTAGTTAAAGGCGCGAAATCAATTTAACTCTGGAGACAATTATATGCTAAGGAACTTTAAAATTAAAAAGACCCTTAGATTAATAGGATTTGAGATCGGAATCACTGTCTTATTATGCACTTCATGTCTTTATTTTAGCCTCATAGCTTTGAATGGGACGCATGGTGTAAAGAAAAAGCTCCAGTTAGAGTTTGAGACTATGCAATTGATTGACAAGCTGACAGAGTTAGAAAATGTAGCTTCAAATCTAGAAAGGAAAACACTGAAACTTAAGGGAGAAGATCTGGATCTAGATCTTCTTGATCAGCAAGCAAGGGAGATCTTAGGCTTAATTCATGAAGATGAAATAATATTAACAAAATAACAGTAGACATTTTACCGTTGCCATTTAATTAGTTTAATATTAAACTAATTAAATGGCACCCGTTAAAATTAAACAACCTTCCCTCTCGCTGATAGAATCGTACAAAAAAATGCTGTTAATCAGGCGTTTTGAAGAAAAAGCTGGTCAACTTTATGGCATGGGGAAAATAGGTGGATTTTGTCACTTATATATAGGGCAGGAAGCTGTAGTCGTAGGAGTGACCGCCACACGAATTCCAGGAGATCAAACTATTACCTCATACCGTGATCATGGCCATATGCTAGCATGTGGAATGAATCCAAAGGGGGTCATGGCAGAGCTAACAGGAAAGAGAACAGGCTATTCCAAAGGAAAGGGTGGCTCAATGCATATGTTCAGCAAGCCCGAAAATTTTTTTGGCGGTCACGGCATAGTAGGAGCACAAGTTCCTATCGGAGCAGGGCTAGCGTTTGCAAATAAATACAGAAAAACCAACAATGTAAGTTTTACCTATTTTGGGGATGGAGCTGCAAATCAAGGTCAAATTTATGAAACATTTAACATGGCATCTTTGTGGAAACTCCCAGTAGTTTTCATAATTGAAAACAATCAATATGCCATGGGAACATCAATTAGTCGGGCTTCTTCAACCCCCAAGTTATACTCCAGAGGAGAAGCCTTTAATATCCCTGGAGAATTAGCAGATGGAATGGACGTCTTGGAAGTATTTAAAGCGGCAAAAAGGGCAACTTCTCATTGTAGAAAAGGGAAAGGGCCTTACATCCTTGAGCTGAATACTTATAGGTACAAAGGTCACTCAATGTCTGATCCTGCAAAGTATCGGACAAGAGAAGAAGTGCAAAATATGAAGGATGAAAAGGATCCTATTGAAAATCTTCAGAAAATCCTTTTGAGACAAGGGGAAAGCGAAGAAAATCTCATAGAAATTGACCAAGAAATCAAAGCCATAGTTTCTGAGGCAGCACAATTTTCTTTGGAAAGTTCTGAACCTGATATTTCTGAACTATATGATGATATCTATATCAAAAATGACGGATAGTATGCCCAATTCACTAATTAAGAGGTGCTATAAAAATGGTTGACGAAGAAATTTTAATGCCGGCTTTGTCCCCTACAATGGAAGAGGGTGGTCTTGCAAAATGGCTGATAAAGCCAGGAGATTTCGTAAAAGCCGGAGACATTATAGCTGAAATTGAAACGGACAAAGCAATAATGGAATTTGAAGCAACCTCAGATTGCAAAATTAAGAGCCTTTTAGTGGAAGAAGGAGCCACACAAATCAAGGTTAATACACCTATTATTGCTCTTGAGATAGAAAATTCTCAAAAACTTTCAGCCTCTATGAAGACGGCCAAGATAACTTCAGAACCAAAGAGAGTGGAGACTAAAGGTCCCACAAAAAAAACAGAAATCAAAAAACCTTCCAGTAAAAAAGAAGAAGTTATGACCGTTAGGGAGTCCATCAGAGATGCAATAACTGAGGAAATGAGAATAGACGAATCAGTGTTTCTAATTGGTGAAGAAGTTGGTGAATATCAGGGGGCATACAAGGTCTCTCAAGGTCTTTTGGAAGAGTTTGGCATGGGGAGAGTAATTGACACTCCTATCACTGAGCATGGCTTCACCGGCTTGGCAGCTGGAGCGGCATTTGCCGGTCTAAGACCAATAGTTGAATTTATGACTTTCAATTTCTCAATGCAAGCAATGGATCAAATCATAAATACTTGTGCAAAAACCCTTTATATGTCAGGGGGTCAAATGAATTGCCCTATAGTTCTCAGAGGTCCTAATGGAGCTGCTTCACAAGTTGCTGCTCAACACTCCCAAGATTTTGCACCATGGTTTTCATCTGTCCCTGGTCTAAAAGTGGTGCAACCTTTTTCAGCTTCAGATGCTAAAGGTCTTCTTAAGACAGCTATAAGAGATCCTAACCCTGTAATATTCTTGGAAAATGAAATGTTATATAATGATCCCCTAGCTTCATCAAATGTTGACGAAGAATTGGTGCCTTTTGGTAAAGCACGAATTTTAAGGCAGGGCTCGGATGTTACATTGATCAGCTATGGTATTGGGGTCAAGCACGCACTTCAAGCAACAATTCTCGCGGAGGAAAAAGGTATAAGCATTGAACTCATTGATCTAAGATCACTCAGACCACTAGATTATGCATCCATATTTTCTTCTGTGAAGAAGACTAATAGATGTATTACCATAGAGGAATGTTTTCCTGTTTGTTCTATAGGCAACCATTTATCTGCCTCTATCATGGAAAATATTTTTGATTACCTCGATGCCCCAGTAATAAATTGCACAGGAAAAGATGTTCCAATGCCATACGCTAAAAACTTAGAAACAGCTGCCTTGATAACCGTTGATGAAATCCTAACCGCAATCAAAAAAGTGCTCAATCATTCGTAGAGGAAGGATCTGCCTATGGAAATTCTTATGCCTGCCCTTTCACCCACAATGTCTGAAGGTAAACTGATCAAATGGTTCGTAAAGGCAGGTGACAAAATTAAGGCCGGCGATCTTCTAGCTGAAATCGAAACTGATAAAGCGATAATGGAATTTGAAAGTCCTGACGAAGGTATTTTGACAAAAACGCTAGTCCCTGAAGGAGATGCTTCCATTAGTGTGAATCAACCTATAGCAATATTAGAGAGCGCCTTTTCTAGTACCTCAAAAAGTAATTCAGAGATAAAAGCAAAACTTTCAGTTGCTCCTCTCAACACTACAAAAAAAGAAGTAAAAAATTATCAAACTGACCCAGCAATCCCTGAATTCAGCAATAAATATTCTATGAAGCCAGAGGATGTTTCAGACAACCGAATTAAGATTTCTCCTCTCGCAAGAAAAATGGCAGAAAAACTTGATGTAAATATATCAAACATAGTTGGTTCAGGACCTTCTGGGAGAATTGTGAAAGCAGACATACTAGCATTAGAGCACAAAGAAAAAACTACTCAATTGGAAAAATCATTAGAAATTACTGGCCAAGAAAAAATTGTAATGGCAAGTGATATCAAATCTTCAGAGAGAATATCGTTGACAGCAATGAGAAAGACAATAGCTGATCGCCTTACTTCTGCAAAAAGAGATATTCCCCACTTTTATTTGAGAAAAAAAGCAAGAGTAGATAAATTGCTTGATGCTCGAGAAACAATAAATAAGAAGTTGCACATAAAAGGCCTCAAAGTCTCCCTAAATGACATGATAATCAAGGCAGTAGGTCAAGCCCTTCAAGATAACCCTTATTGTAACGTAACTTGGGGTGGAGATCACATAGTGAAGGAAAATTTTTCTGATATTGCTATTGCCGTAGCAATACAGGGTGGCTTGCTTACCCCAGTTGTAAAAAACGTCACAAAAAAAACTCTGTCAGAGATTAGTCTTGAGACTAAAGATTTAATAATAAGATCAAAGGAAAAAAAATTAACACCTACTGAATTCTCTGGTGGAACTATTACAATCTCAAACCTAGGCATGATGGGCATAGATTCTTTTGATGCTGTAATTAACCCACCGCATGGGTCAATCCTTGCCGTCAGCCAAACTCAGATGGTACCAGTTTTTGGTGACGATGATAATGTTGAAAAAGCAACAATAATAAATCTAACTTTATCTGTTGATCATAGAGCTATCGATGGAGCTATTGGTGCTTCATTCTTAGGAAGCATTGTTTCCTACCTGGAAGAACCAATCACTTTACTTTCGGGTACCTATTAATCAGAACTTAAACTATTTCTAATTTTTCTCCAAACTCTGACATTCTTATTATGTTCTTTAAGAGTTTGAGAAAAATTGTGGCCACCTCTTCCATCTGCTACATAGAAAAAAAAGCCTGAATTAGCAGGATTGGCAGCAGCAAATAATGACGCTTCACCAGGATTACATATAGGCGCTTCAGGCAAGCCCTTAACCATGTAAGTATTGTAAGGAGAAAATGTATTTAGATCAGACTTTAATAACCTACGACCTAGCTTACTTTTACCTTCTGTTATACCATAAATAACTGTTGGGTCTGCCTGTAGCCTCATCTTTTTATGTAATCGATTATGTAGAACTGATGATATAAATTCACGCTCGCTATGTTTACCAGTTTCTTTCTCAATTATTGATGCCAAAATAAGTAAGTCTTCTAATGATCTTAAGGATAGCCCTTCGGAACGATTTTTCCATATTTTTTTTAATTTCTTACTTTGAGATTCCTGCATATGTCTTAATAAATGCAATCTATTTTGACCATTTGAAAAAAAATATGTATCTGGTGAAATACTGCCCTCAGGTGGTAAAATAGATATTTCCCCGACAAGAGAATCTAAAGCATTTAACATTTTAACAACCTGAAAACTTGTTGTACCCTCTGGGATTGTAATCCTATTACTTATCACAGAGCCTGAGGAAAGATTTGAAAGTATCTCATGAATTGATTGGTACTTTGAGATATAATATTCCCCCGATTTGATTACCCTATCAACATTAGAAAATCTTGCAAAAAATTCAAAAAGTATTTCATTCTCTACTATTCCTTCATTACTTAATGTTTTAGCGATTGTTCTTAAGCTATCTCCCTTATCGACAACTAAAATTACTTTCTCTACAGGTTCAGACTCAGTAACTAGTTCATGAGTTAGAAGAGGATGAAAAAATATTAAAAAAGCTAAAAAAAAATGCTGCAAGCGATCAAATTAGATAGGACAGACTTCATAAATCACTGCAGTTTCCTAAAGATCAACGAAGCATTCGTACCTCCAAAACCAAAGGAGTTAGATAAAGTCGTATCTATTTTTCTTTCAACTGGTTTAACAGGTGCTAAGTTTATCTTAGTTTCTATTTCAGGAGACGTTAGGTTTAAGGTCTGCGGAGCTATTTGATCTCGGATCGCTAAGATACAAAAAATAGCTTCAACAGCTCCTGCTGCACCTAATAAATGACCAATGGAAGATTTTGTAGAAGACATTGTAACATTGCTAGCATGATCGCCTAAAAGATTTTCAACAGCCGCTAATTCTATTTTATCAGCCATAGTCGATGTGCCATGCGCATTAATATAATCTAATTCACCATTAGTTAGACCTGCAGATTTTAGAGCAGCAGCCATTGACCTAAAACCCCCATCTCCATCTTCAGAAGGAGCTGTTATATGATGCGCATCACCAGAAAGTCCATAGCCTACTACCTCGCAATAAATATCTGCATGCCTGCCTTTGGCATGCTCATATTCCTCAAGTAATATGACGCCAGCTCCCTCACCCATGACAAACCCATCTCTTCCAGAATCGTAAGGCCTTGAAGCAATTGAAGGGTTTTCTTGGTACTTAGTAGACAGAGCCTTACAAGCATTGAAGCCAGCTATTCCTATTTCTGTAATGGGGCTCTCCGCTCCCCCGGCAAGCATCACATCTGCATCACCCAAACCAATTAATCTTGCAGCATCTCCAATGGAATGAGCCCCCGTAGAACAGGCTGTAGCGACAGCATGGTTAGGACCTTTAAAATCATGTCTTATAGATACTTGTCCTGAAATCAAATTGATTAGTGCACCCGGAATAAAGAATGGTGAAACTCGCCTTGGGCCTCTTTCCTTCAACATTACTGCTGTGTCAGCTATTGATCCTAGACCCCCTATTCCAGAACCAATCATAACCCCACTTCTTTCTTTAGCTGTTACACTAGAAGGTTTCCAGCCAGAGTCATTTAAAGCCTGTTCTGCTGCTGCAACGCCATAGAGTATGAAATCATCTACTTTTCTACGATCTTTAGGATCCATCCAATCATCAGCACAAAATGTACCCTCAGAACCATCCCCAAAATTGATTTCACACGCATACTTAGTAGCAAAATCTGTAGCATCAAATCTAGTGATATGACCAGCTCCCGATATGCCCTGCAGCAATCTTTCCCATGTGGATTCTACACCACAAGCTAAAGGGCTCACCATTCCTAGCCCTGTTACCACTACACGCCTCATGGTACTACCCCTATTTAAACATCCAATAAGCGATACTCAATCAACCACATTTAATCAAAATCTAGCTCTCTGCAAAGAAACTAATGACTTTAACCAATGTTATCGTTGATAAACTTAACAGCGTCCCCAAACGTTTGAATGGTTTCAGCAGCATCATCTGGAATTTCTATATCAAATTCTTCCTCGAATGCCATGACCAGCTCAACTGTATCTAGGCTATCCGCACCGAGGTCATCAATAAAGGAAGCGTCATTAACCACTTTCCCTTCATCAACATTTAAATGCTCGACAACAATTTTTTTAACACGATCTGTTATATCACTCATATTACCGACCTCACCTGTTATTAACTAATTTTAACATCTATAAATCATTTCTAACCTAATAAAATCCATCTTGGAACCTTATTGACTGCGAGACCTATACACGCGAGTTTACCTTGACGCAATATATTTTTGTTTAAAAAATCATAAAAATTACAGAATACCAAAAGCTCATAGCATCGCCATTCCACCATTTACATGAATGGTCTGCCCAGTAATATAACTTGAATGCTGCGAAGCTAAGAAAACAGCAGAGGAGCAAATCTCTTCGGGTAGACCTATTCTGCCCATTGGAATTCTTGCCGTTATACTATTAACCTGGGTTTCGTTTAATTTCCCCGTCATACCTGTCTGCACGAAACCTGGTGCAATACAATTCACGGTGATACCGCGAGTTGCTACTTCTGACGCCAAAGTTTTAGACATCCCAATTAGGCCCGCTTTAGATGCCACATAGTTTGATTGCCCAGAATTTCCCGTCACTGCTACTACTGATGAAACATTAATTATTCGTCCCCATCGTTTCTTCATCATATTACGTAATACTCCCCTAGTTAGTCGCATAACTGAGGTAAGATTCAGTGCTAATACTTCGTCCCATTGTTCATCCGTCATCCTGAGAAACAATCCATCATTTGTTTTTCCAGCATTATTCACGAGTATATCTACTCCCCCATTTTCGTTCAGGAAGCTTACTAAATCTGTAATAGAACTCTTTTCAGATAAATCACACCTAAAAAACCCACACCTATCTCCAAACTTTTCCTTCATCTGTCTTAAGCTATTTTCTCTTGTGCCTGTTATAATAATTTCAGCTCCCGATTCAAAGAAGCTTTTAGCAAGTTGTTCACCAATTCCACCTGAAGCTCCTGTTATCAAAGCTTTTTTTCCTGACAAATCAAACATTGTATCTATCCCTAAATGAATGAACTTCCTTAACATCTCCAGCAGAAAACTGCTCCACTCCCTTTAGACTCCTTTTTATAAGATTACTTAATACTTTGCCAGGACCTACCTCTAAAAAACATTGTACTCCTAAACCATGCATGTGCATTACGCTTTCCCGCCAACGTACGGTTCCGGTAATTTGTTTTACTAAATTTTCTCTAACTTGTGAGGGTTGAGTTGTAGCACTAGCAGTTACATTGGAAACAATCGGAATAGCAGGTTGTTCGATAACAGCTTCCGCCAAAACTTCAGACATCTTCTCTTGTGCTGAAGTCATTAGAGAACAATGAAACGGGGCGGAAACGGGGAGCACAATTGCTCTTCTTGCTCCAAAAGACTTCGCATGGTCACAGGCTTTCTCAATAGCAGCCTTTTCTCCAGATATGACCACTTGATTTGGGTCATTGTCATTTGCTATTTCACAAACCCCAAATTTGGAACAATCCTCAGTAAATTCAGTGACGATTTGTATATCTAAACCCAAGATTGCAGCCATTGAACCAGAGCCTAAAGGGACAGCTTCCTGCATATACTGCCCCCTCTTTCTTAGCAAACGGGCAGTATCAGTTATAGATATTGAACCTGCAGCACACAAAGCTGAATATTCACCCAAAGAATGTCCCGCAACGCACAAGCCCTTGCTAATATCAATTCCCTCAGATTTGAGTGCGGCAACTACTGCCAGAGAGGTTGCCATAATTGCAGGTTGCGCATTTATAGTCAAAGTTAATTCTTCTATTTTCCCCTCCCAGATTAACTTAGAAAGACGGAAACCCAGTGCTGTGTCAACTTCCTCGAAAACAGCTTTAGCCACTGGGAATTCATCGGCAATATCTTTGCCCATCCCAATAAGTTGGGAGCCCTGTCCTGGAAACACAAAAGCTATCACGAGGTACTTTCCTTAGTGAAATGTGCCATCCTAAGAAAATAATCAGATGCCACGAATATTATTAAACTATGATTAATATTACCATAGCATAACTGTCTAGACATGCAAAAATATTCTTCTTTGATAGATTAGATATCTAACCCGACTTAATAGTATCAGCAGTATATATAAGTAATATCTATATCCAATATAATTGGTTATATAATGTACTAATTTTGAAAGTAAGATTTTTCATCATTCTCCTTGCATTCTAAATCTTCTGGGGTATAACAACAATCCATGAAAACGATGCTAATTTAACTATTAGCTTCTGGATAAAAATTTAGGGGAACAATAATGGCTCTGTATGAGCACGTATTTATATCAAGACAAGATCTGTCTACTTCGCAAGCTGAAGATTTGGTTCAACAATATTCAAAAATCCTCACGGACAACGGGGGGAAGATAGTTGGACACGAATACTGGGGTCTAAAAACGCTAGCTTATAAAATAAACAAAAATCGTAAGGGCCACTATTCCTTGATTAAGTCGGACAGCCCGCCCTCGGCTGCTCAGGAAATGGAAAGGCTAATGAAGATTAATGAAGACATTATGCGCATCATGACCATAAAAGTGGATAAACATGAAGAAGGGCCTTCTATTATGTTAAGGTCAAAACATAAAAGTGACGATATTTCCAACGAATCAGCAGAAAAAAATGATTCTGAAGATCGTACAAACCGTGTAAACTAGGTATTAGTACTTTACCTAGCTATTGTGATTAGGAGATTAGTTATAATGATGATGAACAAAACCTTTTTCCGCCGACGAAAATCGTGCCCATTTTCGCATCCATCGGCTCCACGAATTGACTATAAGGATGTCAAACTTCTGCAAAGATATATTTCAGAGAGAGGTAAAATAGTGCCTTCAAGAATAACTGCAGTCTCCTCTGCAAAGCAAAGGGAACTAAGCCTAGCTATAAAGAGAGCAAGAGTATTGGCCCTTCTCCCATTTGCTGTCAATTAGTGAAAAATCAAAATGAAAGTTGTATTGTTAGAGCAGGTAATCAAACTAGGTCAAATGGGTGACATAGTGGAAGTTAAGGCAGGATATGCCAGGAACTTCTTGTTACCTAAGAAAAAAGGCTTAAGAGCGACAAAAGATAATATAAAGATCTTTGAAGGGAAAAAGGCGGAACTGGAAGCAAAAAATCTCCAAACCAAAGCCGATGCGGAAAAAGTGAAAGAGAAATTGGACGGGAAGAATTTTGTGCTTATCAGATCAGCATCTGATGCAGGTGCCTTATATGGCTCTGTTTCCTCCAAGGACATATGTGATGCAGCCGCAAGTGAGGGAATAAAAATTTCCAAAAACCAAGTGATATTAGACAAGCCTATTAAAGAACTTGGAGTTCATAAAGTTAATGTGTCTTTACATCCAGAAGTAAATATACAGTTAATAATTAACGTTGCAAGAACAGAGGAAGAAGCTAAGATCCAAGAATCTGGCAAAACTATCCAAGAAACAAAAAATGATGAAGATCAAGAAGCTAAGGTGGAAATTGAGAAATTATTTGATGATGTAGGAGCGGCCGCACGCATAGAAGAGGAAGAAGTTTCTGATAAAGATATAGCAGATACCCAATCAGAAAATGTTCCTGAAAGCTTAGCGGAAAGCGATCAAAATATAGGTAAGACCTAATTCCTAACGAAATCATGTTATAGGTCAGTAACTAATAGCACAGAGTAACCCTTAAAAAAAAGTTATCCACAGAATTAACAGGCTGGGGATTAAGAATTCTGTAGTATGATCGCTTTTGTAAAGTAGAGGTATTATGTCAGATCTGATTCATTCAAGCCCGCTCAAAACGACAGATGAAGGAAATCTTTTGGAGAGTTCTCCTTATATGCCCCAGAATATTGAGGCAGAGCAAGGTCTGCTGGGGGCTCTACTGGTCAATAATGAAGTCTATGATAAAATTTCGCAGTTAATACATTCATCACACTTTTTTGATCCTGTCCATCAGCGAATTTATGAGGTAGTGGTGGAAAAAATATCTAGGAACTCCTTGGCATCACCGGTAACCCTTAAAACATATTTCCAAAATGATCCTGGTCTAAAAGAATTGGGGGGTATTTCCTATTTAGCAAAATTAGCAGCATCTGCTATTTCTTTATTTGCTGCGGTAGATTACGCCAAATTGATTTGTGAATTGGCTCTTAGAAGAAATCTGATAAATTTAGGTCGTGAAATTTCTGAAAAGGCTTTGTCAGCGGATATTCCAGAAAGCCCTGAGGAACAAATTTCAACAGCTGAATCCCGATTGTACAACATTGCAGAAAAGGGTTCGGAAATGACAGGGTTCATTCCCCTATTGAGTGCATCCAAGGAAGCTATAGTTATTGCAAATAAAGCCTATCAACAGGACGGTGGTATTTCTGGAATTTCAACAGGATTAATTGATCTCGATAAGAAACTTGGCGGCTTACATGACTCAGACCTATTAATAATTGCTGGACGACCTTCTATGGGGAAGACATCTCTTGCCACCAACATGGCATTCAGTATAGCAAGCTCTTATGAAAAGAGAGTAAATGAAGATGGAACGGAAGATTTACTAAAGGGAGGTGTTGTCGGCTTTTTCTCTCTAGAAATGTCTTCAGCACAATTAGCTACTAGGATTCTATCTGAAAATTCGAAAGTGCCATCAGACAAGATTCGAAAAGGTGACCTCACTGAAAACGAATTTAGAGGGTTCATCGAATCTGCTCAAGATATAGAAAAATGTCCTTTATACATAGATGATACTGCAGCTCTTCCAATCTCAGCTCTTGCAGGAAGGGCTCGTCGCCTTAAAAGGATGTATGGATTAGACATCTTATTTATCGACTACCTGCAACTCATAAGACCTTCATCCAGTCGTGATAGCAGGGTCAACGAAATATCAGAGATCACTCAAGGCTTAAAATCCATAGCAAAGGAGTTAAATATACCAGTTGTAGCTCTATCACAATTATCCAGACAAGTGGAAGCAAGGGATGACAAAAGACCCCAGCTTTCTGATCTTCGTGAAAGTGGTTCCATAGAACAGGATTCTGATGTCGTGATGTTCATATTTAGAGAAGAATATTACAAAGAAAGAGAAAAACCTGATGAAAACGATGTTGAAAGCTTTTTAAAATGGCAAGAGGATATGAGTAGATTACATGGTCGTGCTGAATTAATAATAAGTAAGCAGCGTCATGGGCCCATTGGAACGGTGGATTTGTCTTTCCAGAGTAAATTCACAAGCTTTGGTAATCTCGCAAAATAAGTTACTTTTCATGAAATACTAGTTAGCGCTAAAAATTATGATAGCAACACTTGAAATCAATTTAGACAATATAAAAAAAAATTGGCTCTATTTGAATAAAATATCCTCTGAAAAAACCCAAACTGGCGTGGTACTCAAGGCCAATGCATATGGGTTAGGTGTTAGTAAAGTGGGACCAACCCTTTGGGAAGCGGGGGCCAGGAATTTTTTTGTTGCAACTATTGAAGAGGCTATCGAATTAAATAGATATATTCCCAAAAATAGAAAAATCTACGTCTTAAATGGTTATAGCGAAAGACATAAAAGAGCTGTGGACAATTTTTCAATTATTCCAGTTCTTAACTCACCCAAGCAACTAAGCTCTTTTTTGAATTTTCATTCCCAAAAAAAGGCATGCCTACAAATAGATGTAGGAATGAACAGGTTGGGCTTTCAAGAAAGAGAGTTAAGAGAATGCCAGCAAAAAATAAAATCCTTAAATCTTGATTTAATCATTGGTCATCTTAGTTGTGCTGATGATACTAATAGTCCTTCGAATAAACTAGCTCTCCAATACTTTAGAGCAAAGACTGCCAACCTTCCAAGAATTAAGAAATCAATTTCCGCATCGCACGGGATATTTTTGGGTAAGTCATATAACTTAGATGTAACTAGGCCAGGAATCGCACTATATGGTGGAATCAGAAATCAAGGTCTCTTGGAAGTGATCACTGTTCAATTACCTGTGCTGCAAACCCATGAGATGAACCCTGGTGAAGGTGTTGGATATGGATTAACATACACTACAAAAACAAAGAAAAGGGTTGCGACTTTGTTTGGAGGCTACGCTGATGGAATAATGAGAAATTTGTCCCAAAAAGGCTTTGTGCATTATAATGGGGAGCCTTGTCCAATTTTAGGCAGAGTCTCGATGGATTTAATTACCGTTGATATTTCCCATTTAAAAACCACTCCTGAGAAGTTAACCCTGCTGGGAAAGTCACAAACAATTAATGATCTGGCAGACCAGGCTGAAACCATCACCCATGAAATCCTAACAAGCCTCGGTACAAGATTTTCGAAGTCATACAAAAACTAGCACTTTTTAAATCATGAATTGGAATAAAAAAAAGAATCTAACCCTCATATTACTGAATACCTTAGGTAATAATATCATCAACCTCACATCACTGATGGGTTCCTTGGTTATCTTTGTCTCACATGCTCTAACCAGATCAGTAATGCCTCCTTTCTTTATTAAGGAATATGGAAAACAGATTGTAGTAATTGGTTGGGCATCTTTGCCTGTTGTCGGGTTAACAGCGTTTTTTACAGGCGGGGCCTTAGCTTTACAGATTTATTCTGGAGGCTCGAGGTTAAATGCAGAAAGTGCCGTACCTTCAATTGTAGCCATAGGATTTTTGAGAGAATTAGGACCAGTATTGTGTGGTCTAATGGTCGCTGGGAGAGTTTCTTCAGCTATAGCAGCGGAACTAGCCACTATGAGAGTTACAGAACAAATTGATGCCTTAGTAACTTTAGCGACAGATCCCATAAAGTATCTAGTAGCACCTAGAATAATTATAACCACTCTTTTTCTTCCCATTTTAACAGGTGTTGGTAACATTATTGGAATATATGGTGGATATCTAGTTAGCACAGAAAAGTTAGGGTTTAACCCAAGCATGTATATAGAGAGCACCTTTAAATATATTGAAATGGGAGATATTACCTCTAGCCTAATAAAAGCTACGATTTTTGGTTTGCTCATATCTACTATGGGATGTTTTTTTGGATTTAGGGCATCTAAAGGTGCTTTGGGAGTAGGAAGAGCCACGACAAATGCCGTAGTTTCAGCCTCCATCCTAATTTTAGCTTCAAATTATTTGCTAACAGAACTCATGTTTAAGTCATGACAGATCAATCTGATAAAAAAATAGCTATAGAAACAATAGATCTTTTAAAGAGGTTCGACAATGAAATTGTTATCAATAAACTAAACTTAAGAATTCCATTCGGTACATCTATGGGGATAATGGGACCTTCAGGGACAGGAAAATCAGTGTTATTAAAATGCATACTTGGATTGACTGAATATGAAGGTGACATCTTCTACGAAGGCACCCTTTTGGAGAAAAAAAATAGGGGAATTTTTTATAAAAATTTTGGTATGTTATTTCAAGGCAGTGCTTTATTTGATAGCTTAACAGTTTGGCAAAATATCGCCTTCAAACTTATTAACAGCGCTAAAAAAATTTCAAATAGTGAAGCAAAAGAAATAGCAATACATTTATTAAGGGATGTTGGTTTAGATGAGAATGTCTGTAAACTCATGCCCTCCGAACTGTCGGGAGGAATGCAAAAAAGAGTAGCTTTGGCAAGAGCACTTGCAGATAAACCAAGCTTATTATTTTTTGACGAACCAACTACAGGCTTAGACCCTCTGACATCTTCATCAATTAATGAGTTGATTAGCACGATCGTAAAAAGAGACAACATAACATCTTTAATCATTTCTCACGATCCTTCCTCAATTATTGCTATTTGTGATGAGGTGATCTTCATAGAGGACGGAAAAATAGGATGGAGAGGCAAAGCCTCTAAAATGAAATTCTCCAACCACCAATTACTTAAAAAGTATCTAGGTTCTCTGCAAGTTTAGTAAGAGTAAAAAATGATTGCACGCAGTAAAATATCCACAGATGAGATTGAATATGGAATTATTTAATGAAATAGATATACTAGGCTTCATCATTGTCCTTCTCTCAATATTGCTTAGTTACTTTAGAGGTTTTTTACGAGAATGTTTTACTGTTTTAGCATGGGCCATGTCTGCAATTCTATCACTAAATTTGGGTCCTGGCCTAATTCCTATTATTCAGGAAATACCTTTATTAGATGAATTTTTCTTGGGGAATTGTCCTTTAACAATGTTAGTCTCTTTTGTATTATCTTTTGTTATTTCACTAACTTTTTTTTCATTGCTGATCACATTTCTTAACCCCAGGATGTCCCTTTCCGGAGAAGCATCAATTTTTGGCAATATAAATAATATGGGTGGTGTCATATTTGGCTTTTCTAGATCGGTCATTATTTTGATCTTTTTACTAATTTGTGTTCAGGATTTGTTACCTCGCTCTTTTTTTCCTACTGGTATAATTGAAAAGGTGGATAATTCCTTATCAAGCCAATTGCTTATGCCCTCCAAAATTTTTATTAAAGAAAAGGTTTCTAATAATGCATCCGATTGGCTTAGTAAAACCTATGAATTAATTTTAAAGAATGAATGCCAAAAATACACATAAACCTTCAAGCTCTCTAGGAAAACATGAATGCCTGTCTTTAACAATAAGATAATACTGGTGACAGGAGCATCTCGAGGTTTAGGATATGAAGTGGCTTTGCAGCTAGCTAGCAAAGGCGCTCATCTCATAATCACCGCACGAACATTGGGTGCACTGGAGGAGTTATCAGACAAAATTCTGAGGACAAATGCTACAGTAACTGTAGTGCCCTTAGACCTATGTAAAGAAAAGGATTTTCAAATTGTTTCTAGAACAATTTATGAAAAATTTGGTCAAATTGATATACTAGTTCACTCAGCTTCTTCTGCCATACCTATGGCTCCAATTGAAACAATACAAACGAAAGAACTGCTGAAATTCTTTGATGCTAATTGCTTTGTAACCCAAAGAGTCATTCAAATGATAGATCCTTTGCTGAAAAAATCTAAAAAAAGTATTGCCCTATTCATTCAGGATACAACAAACTCACAAACTAAAAAATTTCTGGGCATTTATAATGCAACGAGAGCCGCCTCTAGAGAAATGATTGAGGCATATGCGGCAGAGCGAAAGCGTCTTGGTCCAAAAGTCCTCACTTTTGAGCCTAATCCCATGCCTACTAGAACTCGTTCAGTTTTGTTTCCCGGGGAAAATAAAGATAAGTTAAGCACTTGTAAAAGTGAAGCTCAAAAAATGGTAAAATTTGTTTCTAGCTATTTATGAATACTTCTTTACTTTGCTTGATAGGTATAAGGATTATTTCCCACCCTAATATTAAGTCTAATTGAAACACTATAGAGTTTGAAATCCTTCCTTAGACCATTAACTAAATAACGTTGATAGCTTTTGGGTAACTCACATTTATATGAAGAAAATAATACGAAAGTAGGAGGTCTTGCTTTCACCTGGGTAATGTATTTTAACTTTATTCTCCTGCCCCTAATCATAGGCGGGGGATGATCCAGAATCTTAAAACTTAACCACTGGTTAAGTTGTGCAGTTGGTACTCTTCTTACCCAATTCTCATGGGATTTAATTATAGCACTTTTGAGACTTTTAATGCCTCTATTTTTTAATGCTGAAATGGTAATTATCGGTAAGTCTTCAAATTGAGGCAGGGAAGAAATGATTTTACTCTTCAGCTTTGCTAATCTATCTTTTTTATTTAACTCTTTGTCCCATTTGTTCACCGCTAAAACTAATCCTCTCCCTTCTTTAGAAATGTGATTGATTATCCGCAGATCTTGTGCATCTAGTGCTCTTTCACTATCAAGGAGCATTAGCACAATTTCAGCATATTTAATTACTTCAAAAGCTTTCCATACTGAAAATTCCTCCAGGCCCTTAGTGACTTTTCCTGCTCGCCTTATTCCAGCAGTGTCAACAATTTGGAAAAAATCATCTAACCAGTTCGTATTAACTTCTATTGGGTCAGTTGTAGTCCCAGATTTTGGACTTGTGACTACTCTCCGTTTTCCTAATATGCTATTGAATAATGTTGATTTCCCTACATTAGGCCGACCAATAATTGCCAATTTGATTTTGTGATCACTCTTTGAGTTTAAATCTATCTGCTCATCTTCGAGCCAAGTACTCTGATCCTCATCCATCAATTGCCCATTCTCAGCCAAATTTTGGTTTGCTCCAAAATGAAAATCAGAAGTCATTGTTTCTTTGTGTGCTCTAATTTTTTCCAATAGATCTGTAATTCCTGATCCATGAGAAGCAGAGATTGGTATTGGGTTATCTATTCCCAGAGAAAAGAAATCCCAATATCCTTCTTTAGCTATTTTAGTTTCCATTTTATTAGCCAACAAAAATACCTTCGCTTTAAACTTTCTCAAATAATCAGCAAATTCAATATCATTAGCAGTTAGCCCCGCTTTAGCATCTGTCATAAAAAGAATAATATCAGCACTATCCAGTAATAGTTTAGTCTTGGAACCTGCTTCTTTATTCAGGTAATCATGAGAACTGCTATCAACCCCTGCAGTATCAAACAAAACAAAGGGAATTGGGCCAATATTGAATTTGGCTTCTTTATAATCTCTCGTTGTGCCAGCTACATCGTCTACAATTGAAACTTTTTTACTTACCAAACGGTTAAAAAGTGTAGACTTCCCTACATTAGGTCGACCAGCAATAATGATTTTGAATGCATCCATATCCCAACACACAAATATTTCCTAGACCATTAATTGAAGGCAATCAATTTCCCAGATCTTGTAATTACAAATAACTTATTATGTGCTGCAAAGGGACGGTAAAGTGCTGGATTTCTAAAATTGTATTCTACAATTTGCTCACCCGATACCGGATCAAACTTCCTCAACCTACCATCTGTACCAGTTACCCATATATAATTTCCCGCCAAGGTTGGTCCGAAATATTTATACTGGTTTTTATCCTTCTTGCCAATTGATCGACTCCAAATAATCTTACCTGTTTTCTCACTAATTCTCACTAATTTACCTGATGAAGACACAATAAACAACGATCCCCCTGCTATTAGAGGGGTACTCTGACTCCCAACAGGTGCATCCCAAACTATTCTGCCATTACTAGAATTAATCGCCAATAGTTGTCCAGAAACACTTGTCATGAAAATCTTTCCAGACTTAATTATAGGACTACCTCCAAAATCACCTATTACAGATTGTGCTTCACCTTTGTTAGCATCATCAAATGACTGACTCCAAACTTCTGCACCGTTAGAAAATCTTACTGCCTTTAAAACACCAGCACTAAAAGGGAAGAAAATCCTATTCTTGGATGATGCAGGGGCAACACCCTTTCCTATAACAGTAGGTCTCGTAGCCCCCTCTAAAGTCCACAAAATATCTCCCTCAAAGTTCATGGCTATTGCCATATCATTCGATGAAATAGAATACAGTCTTTTATTGTTTATGACTGGCGGCCCTCTAAATGGAGAATCGAATTTTCGACGCCACAAAATTGATCCCTTGGAGGGGTTTAGAGAAACAATGTCACCATATCCTGTTAGCGCAAACAATTTATTCTTATAAATTGCTAAACCGCCACTGTATTGGCTTATTTGCCTGCCTTCGCCCTTTGGAGCCAAGCCAGTAACCCAAACCCTATTACCACTCAAATCAAAAGCAATCATATTTGCTTTTCCATCTAAGATAAAAATATTCTTTTCAGTTATTATTGGAGCCGATAGGTTGCCACTTTTTAAAACGGATGTCTCCCAAGCTTTTGACAATAAACCATTAAAACTGGAATGAATGAAATGATGCGTTGGACCATTATCTACTTGAGTAATGGATGAGATAACTCTAGGTTTTCCTAAATTTATATTTTTTCCCTTATTACTTAGGTAACGAGCCAATGGGTCAACGTAAATTTCCTGCCGCTCGCCCACAATCTTATTATCATTTAGACAACCAGTTGCTGTTAGGCAAAAAAAGCCCATTAATATTATCTTAGGAAAATTTTTCCTGGTGAGAAGGTTTGCTAAAATCCTAAAGCTTATCATAAGAAATTAACCATAAATTACTTAGGATCAACATTATCCTGGATTATTCTCTTGAGGTTAATAATTCTAGTCTGCATTCCAGAAGAAGATAAATCCGGCTCTAACAATTTAACTTCAGCTAAAGCTTCACTGAAAAGTTCCTTACTCAAAAGAAGATCTATTTTGGCTTCTATAGCTAAAAGTCGATAAGGTCTGTCAGGCCCAGATAGACTATTCAGCATATCCATTTTTTTGTCAAAATCTAATTCAGAAATGTAGAAAGTATATAATAAAGCAAGATCTCTTAAAACGATTGGTAAATCTTTATTATTAGCTACTGTCTCTAAGTGAACCAATCTTTCACTACTATTCACAACGGATGATCTTAAGAATGCTGGATTGAGGACTGCTAAAGATTTTCCAGGTAACTCTTTATTTAAATAAGTTGAATAATTTTTAACATCTTCAGAGTCAGTAAAACTTTGTAAAACAGCTCTTAATTCGTCCCCATTTTGCTCAGCGGCCAATCTTTCCTTACTTTTTCTCCATTCATTGACACCGGCACCACCCACCAAAAGCAGGATTAAAAAAACTCCAATCCATCCATACTTTCGGAATAAAGTATAAAGTCTATCCCTGCGAACCTCGTCGCTAACCTCTTGAATAAATGATTCATTTAAACTCAATTATTTGCCCTCTTCCTATTTGTGGAGCAACTTTACTTTCAGCAAACGCCATAAAAAAATAAAACTTGCTTTCCCTCTGGATTTTATAGGATAACACCCCAAATACAGTTACTAAGATTGGTATACCCCCAATTGCTATTTTGTCTACTAAATAATTGGGTTACCAGGCAATAAAAATAGAGAGTGAGCTACTTTATAAATAAACTCCAAACAATGAACGCACACATAGTATTATAACTCAAATCATGATTAGGGGACAAATGCGGGTAATTTCACTGATTTTAGCAGCCATTGTTGGTATGAGCCTATATTTTTTAGTCGTTGATCGAGAGACTTTAATTATTTATGTAAAAAAATTAAGTAAATCCGAGGAATTGGAAATTAAACCAGAATCCACTGAAGTAGATCTTGCACTAGATGAACCAACAAAAACAGTATTGCCTCATGTCATTGTCAGCAAATCAAAAGCAATAAAAGCAAATAATGTCCTCGTTCTTCGGGGAAAAACTGCAGCTTCTCGGAAAGTAGAAGTAAGAGCTGAAATTAGTGGGGCTGTTATTTCATCCCCTCGTCCAAAAGGCTCCAGTATAGAAACCGGGGAAACTCTTTGTGAGATAGCGGCTGGAACTAGGTTTGTAACACTGAGTGAAGCAAAGACCCGACTATCAGAGGCAGAAGAAAAATTTGATGTAGCAAAAACTCTGACGGAACAAGGATACAGCACTAAAACGAGTAATCTTACTCAAGAAACGCTCCTTGAATCGGCAAAAGCTTCCTTAAAAAAAGCTGAGTATGAAATATCTAAATTAATAATTCATGCACCATTTGCCGGTGTATTAGAGAATAATACGGCAGAATTAGGTAGTTATTTAAACCAAGGGTCACTCTGTGGAACTATCATTGATTTATCCCAGGTAAAATTGATTGGATATGTCCCAGAAGTTAAGATCCGAGAAATTTCCGTAGGTGCTAAGGCTGCAGGAAAAACAGTGTCAGGGATCACTACAGACGGCTTAGTCAGCTTTATTTCAAAACGTGCAGATCCCATTACAAAAACTTTCCAAGTTGAAATTATCGCAGAGAATTATGATTCAAATATACGAGATGGTGAAACGGTAGAAATTGCGATTGAATTAGAAGCTAATACAGCACATTTGTTACCTCAGTCAGTGTTAACACTTAATGATGAAGGGTCCTTAGGTGTTAGAGCAGTAATAGAAGGCGAAGTTAAATTCTACGAAGTGAATATCCTACGGGATCAAATAAATGGTTTACTTCTCACAGGTCTGCCTGAAACAATTGATGTAATTACCGTAGGCCAGGAATTTGTTTTAAGCGGTCAGAAAGTCAATGTTACTTATGAGAAAAGTGAATGAAGCAGATAGTTGATTGGGCCGTTCACAGGGCTCGCATGGTTTTATTTTTTGTTGTTTTATCCTTAATTGCAGGAATATATTCATACACTAATCTTCCGAAAGAGGGTGAGCCTGATATAGAAATACCAGTAGTATTTATATCAGTGCCATTCCCAGGCATTTCTGCAGAAGATAGCGAAGCCCTGCTTGTTAAGCCTTTGGAAAGGGAGCTCTCAGAGCTTAAAGGTTTGAAACAATTATCTTCGACAGCTGCAGAAGGTTATGCAGGAATTGCTCTTGAATTTGATTACAATTGGAACCGAGAGTCAGCTTTGGCTGATATTAGAGACAAAGCTAATAAGGCAGAAAGTAAATTTCCTGATGGCGCTGAACAATACTCCATCAATGAAATTAATTTCTCTGAATTTCCAATTGTCATTGTTACAGTTTCTGGGAATGTTCCTGAACGTACTCTAACTAGAATTTCAAAAGATCTCCAAGATCTTATAGAAAGTGTTCCAAACGTTCTTGAAACTGGGTTGTCGGGCGTAAGAGACGAAATGATAGAAGTTCTTATAGATCCCCTAAAACTAGAGTTGTATAATGTCACTGCCGGAGAATTATATGCCGTGGTTAATAATAACAACCAACTAATTGCAGCAGGCGATGTTGAAGTAGGATCTGGAGCCTATTCAATAAAAATTCCATCAAGTTTTAGATCAGCGAATGATGTATACGATCTACCAATAAAGACCAATGGAGACCGATTAATCAGATTGGGCGACATTGCTGAAATTAAACTGACTTTCAAAGATCGTTTTGGTATGGCCCGCTTTAATGGCCAGCCAACTATGGCAATTCAAGTTGTAAAAAGAAAAGGATCTAATTTAATTCAAGCAGTCGAAGATGTAAAAAAGCTAGTTAACGAGCATACAGAAGCCTGGCCAGTCTCATTAAAAAATAGTGTTAAAGTCAATTTTTCTTTGGACAACTCAAAACAAGTCAAAGGTATGGTAGGATCTCTTGAATCAGCTGTCTTGACAGCTATCGCACTTGTGATGATTGTTGTTTTAGCTTCTCTTGGAACACGATCAGCAATATTGGTAGGTTTTGCCATTCCGACCTCCTTCATGCTGACATTCGCATTCTTGGCGGTATTTAATATTGCTATTTCTAACATAGTGATGTTCGGTCTGATTCTAGCAGTAGGTATGCTTGTTGATGGGGCTATCATCGTTGTAGAATACGCCGACAAAGAAATTAAGAAAAATGTTGGACCAATGAGGGCTTATACCGCAGCAGCAAAAAGAATGTTCTGGCCCATCATATCATCTACAGCCACAACACTTTGTGCATTCTTACCTATGCTATTCTGGCCTGGGGTAGCAGGACAGTTTATGGGAAACTTACCCCTAACAATTATATTTGTATTATCTGCATCACTTGTGGTCGTTTTGATATACTTACCAGTCGTGGGGGGGGTTTCTGGGAGAATATCTCGTAATATTGAGCGGTTAGCAGCAAAGATGAGAAATAGATTATCAGTTCTAATTAGGATCTTACTTTTCCTGAGTGTAACGGTGATAACTATTATGACCGCTTTCACTATTCTAAAAGCTCTCTTTGTTGATGGGCACAAATCGCTAACAATTTTGTGCTCATTCATATTTCTTGCAGAATGTCTTTCTATTTCAGTATTACTTTCATCGCTAAGGAAGACCTCTTATGTTGAACAAAGTAGTGATGTTTACGTAAGAAATTCAGTCGGAAAATTTGTGAATTTTCTAGTTAGCAACCCCATAATGCCAGTGATCACAATTTTATCTTGCGTATTTCTACTCTTCTCTATTTTTAAAATATACCAAGAAAATGGGAAAGGAGTTGAGTTCTTCGTGTCTACAGAATTTGACCAGGCAATAGCTCATGTCCGTGCCAGAGGAAATCTTTCTGTAAATGAAAAAGACCGCCTTGTCAGAATGGTAGAACAAGAAATCATTGGAACCAAAGGTGTGGAAGCTGTTTTTGCTTTTACAGGCCCAGGTGGTTTCACTAACGCCGATGGACTTGGGGACTCTAAACCAAGTGATACTATAGGAGGAATACAGATAGAGTTGGCATCCTGGGATAAAAGGAGGTCAGGAAAAATAATCGTAAATGAAATTAACCAAAAACTTAAAGCTTTACCTGGTGTTAAAGCGCAAATTTCGGAACAGATAAGAGGACCTTCGTCGCCAAAGCCAATTTTTATTCGAGTTTCTGGAAGTGAAAGAAATAAGTTATTAAAGGCAACAGAAATTATAAGAAAAAAATTAGATGGAAACCCCAATTTAAAAGATATTGGAGATACTCGCCCTCTGCCAGGCATAGATTGGCAATTTGACGTTGATATGGAAGCAGCAGGGCGCTATGGAACTGATGTCTCTACCATAGGTGGAATAATTCAATTAGTTACCAAGGGAATCAATCTAGGAACTATGAGAACTGATAGTTCGGATGAAGAACTAGAAATAAGAGTGAGATTCCCCGAGAAAGACCGGCTACTATCTACTATAGATGATTTAAAGGTAAGAACAAGTCTTGGATTGGTTCCGATTTCAAACCTTCTTAGCAGAAAGCCAGTCCCTAAAATTGACAATATTTCAAGAGTGGATAGATCTAGGATCTTCGATATCTCTGCTGATGTGATTGAAGGTGCAAATGCTAATAAAGAAATAAAAGATTTGGAAAAATGGTTTAAAGTGGAAAATCCCCTTCCTAAGGAAGTAAATTGGGAATTCACGGGGGAAGCTAATGATCAAGCAGAAAGCCAAGCCTTCCTGGGTATAGCATTTACAGGAGCCTTGGGACTAATGTTTGTTATTCTGTTGGCTCAGTTTAATAGTTTTTATAACTCGGTTCTAGTTCTCTTAGCAGTCATTATGTCTACGGGTGGTGTGATGCTTGGAATGCTAGTAATGAATCAATCCTTCTCAGTCATTATGACTGGAACAGGCATTGTTGCATTAGCTGGAATTGTTGTAAATAACAACATTGTACTCATAGATACCTATCAACAATACAGCAAATCAATGAACACAATTGAAGCAATAGTCAGAACAGTAGAAGATAGAATAAGGCCAGTACTATTAACTACCATTACGACCATGGCTGGTTTGACCCCAATGATGTTTGGGTTATCACTAGATTTTCAGCAAGGTGGTTATACCATAAATGAACCGACGGTTACATGGTGGACACAGTTAGCAACAGCAATTGTTTTTGGATTAGGTTTTGCCACTATCCTAACTTTACTTCTAACCCCAACACTCCTTGCTCTAAGATATTGGGTAGGAAAAATTTTTTTTAGCACTTTCAAAAGAGCTGTTGAGATTAAACCTAAAGCAAATACTACCCCTGCGGAATAATTTATTTTAATAGGAATTTTTCTGATTAGAGAAGTAATTGAATAGTTTTAGACAGAATCTTCAGCCGCCTGATTTTGCCAAAGAGAATGATATACCCCATCTAAAGCCAATAGTTCTTGATGGTTGCCTTCTTCAACTATTTTTCCAGCTTTTAATACGACGATCTTATCAACGTCTGTAATCGCCGATAAGCGATGAGAAATAATGATCATAGCTGTATTACGTTTTCTTTTTCGCAAGTTATTGAGGACTTTTTTTTCAGTTGAATAGTCCAGGGAAGAGGTTGCTTCATCCAATAGTAGAATTGGAGATTCTTTTAAGATGGTTCGCGCAATGCCTATCCTTTGTTTTTCTCCACCGGATAGCTTTAAACCTCTTTCTCCTACCAAAGTTTGATAACCCTCAGGTAATGCACTAACAAAGTCTTCAATTCCCGCATCACGTGAAGCAGAAATTATCTGATCAAAACTAGAAGCTTGATTTCCATACTTTATATTGTATAAAATCGTATCATTAAATAGGACAGTATCTTGAGGTATAATGCCAACGTTCTGATGTATAGACCCCTGTTGCAGATCAATCAATTTCTGATCGTCAATCAGTATAAATCCTTTGTCAGGATCATAAAATCTGAATAATAGCCTTGCTATTGTGGATTTACCACTGCCAGTAGACCCAACGATAGCTATTTGATCACCTTTACAAAGGCTCAAAGAGAAATTATTTAGAATTTCCCTTCCTTTATTATAAGAAAAATTAACGTTACGGAATTCCACCCTAGCATTTGAAATTACTAAAGGGAGGGCACCATCCTTGTCTTTCACCTCAATAGGCTGATCTAAAAGTGAAAACATCGCTCCCAAATCAACTAAGGCTTGGCGGATTTCTCTATAAACAGTACCTAAAAAATTTAAAGGCATGCCTAATTGTATGATGATGGCATTTAATCCCACAAAAGCCCCTAAGGTCAATTGACCATTAGTGACACCTAACATCCCAAATATCATTACTCCGAGTAGACCCAGTGTTATTATGACAGATTGTCCAAAATTCAGGAAAGCTAAACTTACACCAGTTTTTACTGCAGCATCCTGGTATTTTCGACGAGACTCATCATACCTTTCTATTTCATAGTTTTGGGCACTAAAATATTTGACCGTTTCATAGTTAAGTAACCCGTCAATAGCTTTTTGATTAGAATCTGCATCATATTGGTTCATCTCTTTTCTTATAGAAACTCTCCATTCAGTGATCCTAAAGGTAAATATCACATATATAAGCAAGGAAACTATTACAACAATTGTATAACTAAAATCATACCGATAAATTAATAAGATAATTACCAAAAAAAATTCAAACAATAATGGAATTACATTGAAAAAAAGAAATCTTAGTAAAAATTCTGTACCAATCACTCCCCTTTCCACTATTCGGCTAATTGCTCCCGTTTTCCTTGTAAGGTGAAACCTTAACGATAATGAATGTATGTGATCGAAAGTTCTTAAAGCAATAAGCCTTAGTGCATTTTGTCCAACGACTGAAAATATCGCATCCCTGAGCTGGGTAAAGCCAATACTGAGAATCCTAAGAATATTATAGACTACAATTAAACCTAAGGATCCTAACCCAAACAAGAAATAAAGGCCGGTATTCTTTTCATCAAAATCAAAGGAATCTACTACCCAAATCAAACTTACTGGTATTAAAACGGTAAATACCTTTGCAAAAATTAAAAATAGGAAGGCCAAAACCACACGCACCCTATACCCCAGCTTATCGCGCGGCCAAAGAAATGGAATCAAGTTTTTAATTATGGATAAATTGGTACTGCTATTTTCTTCAGTTCTTTCAGTATTAGACGGCATCAAATTTAACTCGTAAGCTTAAGAATATATACAAAATAATGATTAATCCAGAAGGGAAAAAACTTGACCTGGGTAAATTAAATCTGGGTCAATAATTAAATGATCATTCTTTTTATAAATTTCCATATACATAATTCCCCGCCCATAGATACGCCTAGCGATACGCCACAAACTGTTCCCTGGTTGGACAGTTATGGCCTCAGCAAAAAGCTTGTCTAGTAAATCTTTAGCTTCTTGCTTAAAGGGGGACTCTATTCTGGACAATACAGTTCCTTGGCCATCCACCTCATCTAATCGAAGCGTGTATACCCCTGGGTTAATAATACCTAAATCCAAACTCCAACTCCCATCATTGGCAGGTTGAACTTTCCTATGTAAAACATTATCTAAATAGACTAGAACAGCCATATCTGATCGGCATCTTCCAAATAATATCGCTGTGCCATCACTTGAATATTTGATCCTATCCAAAGAAACTTTTTCAACACCAATAGGATAAGGATCCTGTTTTAACAGCAAATCATCTTCTTTGACTTCAATTATCGAAACCGTATTAACGTTTTTCTCCTCGTGATTGTTATCGTCTGACTCTTTAAAAAGGTTTGGTAAAATGAAGAAGCTATTGGATGAAACCACCCAAGCAGGTTCAGTTATTTGTTGATTACCCACAGTTTTATCCTCTTTCTTCTCATCCCTTGTAAGTAGTTTTAATTCACGTGCATCCTCTGATGAAGATATTTGGCCCACAATAACAAAATCACCATCTTCATCCGACTCCACAGTCCCAATTACTTCAGTACCAACTTTTGCTTTCACAGTAGTACCTGCTTCTGCTTTGCCAGCAATCACTGTAACACCACTTTCATCAACCCTTAAGATATCCACCTTAGTTTCACTTTCCTCTTGCGACCCTCCATCGGTAGTCTCCTGCAGAAGACCTTTTTCCGTTTTTGTTACTTCTGAACTTTTTAGCTCTTTAATTTCTTCTGCATTATTTGTTAGTTTATCATCTTGGCTTGATTTTTGAGTAATTTGATTAGTCTCTGCACTATTATTAGAGGTATCATTGTCACTTGAAGTTTGAGTAATTTGATTAGTCTCTGCACTATTATTAGAGGTATCATTGTCACTTGAAGTGAGGAGATCAGATTTCTTTTTCAAATCTTGGGTATTTAATAACTCTTCCCCACTCACCTTTTCTTCCAATGAAGACTGTTTTTCAATTAGAGATTCCTCTTCTTTTTTCACTACTGCAGACTCTGTTTCATAAGTGTCGTTATCTTGGTTATTATTTTTTAACACTTCGACATCACTCGTATCTGCAGTCGATTCTTCGGAGGTAGAAGTTTGTTCTATCTGCTTATTTTCAACGATAGCTCGATTGACTACTATGTAAATTGCTGTAGACAAAAATCCTACTAAAAGTACTAGAGCTCCTGGCCACCCAAGCTTCATAAAAATCTTATTCATAGTTTAGCAGAAAACCTCATTCCTAATATGTTTCTGGAGTTAACCACAACATTACTATAACAGTAAATAAAAAAGGAAACCAAACATGATAAAAAGTCGAATTGATGCAATTTGTGTATTTTGTGGTTCAAGATCAGGTCATAAAAAGGAATTTTCTGAAGCTGCTTTTCAGCTTGGTAAACGTCTCGCCGAAAAAAAATATAAGCTAGTCTATGGAGCAGGAAATATAGGATTAATGGGCAACATCGCAAAAGCTTGTGAACAAGCAGGTGGGGACATTTTAGGTGTCATGCCTAATAAATTGACAAGAAAAGAGATTGGAAGAAAGAGTATAAGAAGCTATGTAATCACAGAAGACATGCATGAGCGGAAAAAAGTGATGTACATGAACTCAGATGCTGTGATCGCAATGCCTGGAGGAATTGGCACACTAGAAGAAATTTTTGAGATTATGACCTGGAAGCAGTTAGGGTTTCACAACAAGCCTATCTATTTATTAAATATT
>PACC02000017.1 GCA_002699695.2 Paracoccaceae bacterium
CTCAGTTGTTAACAAAGAAATTCCCTCTATTTTGACATCAATCATTTTGAATCTACCACTAGCATCTGAAACCTGCCAGCCGACCTTTATAGGCGAGCTGCCTGGCATTAGAAGTCGTGTTTCAACCATGATCCCTGCTTTACTTCCAGAGTCTCGACTTCTTTCAATCATCATTTTGGCTCCAAGAAATTCTGAAAACTGCGCAGTATATTTCTTAGCTAGATACTGCCTAAATGCATCTATGAAGTTAGCTCGCTCTACGCTGTTCAACTGTCGCCAGGGTGAGCCTAAAACTGCCCTAGCTATTATTGGAACATCGGCGTACTTTTCAAATAACTTAACCAAACCATCTCTCTTTTGATATTCGTTACTTGGACCGCCAATTATTTTGAAAATGCTTTGGAAAATATTTTTTGTAAGAGCTTCAGCTTTCTGGGTTCTTTTATCCTTAGCCTCAGTGTTTCTAGGAAGACAAAAAAAGATGCTACTAGAAAAAAATGTACCTCGGATCAAAAGTGATCGCCTAGTTATTGATGGGTGTTTTGTATTTTCAATTCTTATGGGCTTTTTGACTTTGTCCACTTGTTTAATGTGATTCATTTTTTTCATTTTCTCATGTTTATGAATTAATGACTGACAGTACTATTTTTATTAAACGTATTAATTATATTCCATTTTTAGCAATTTTGTTATTAAATCTTTCTACTCGTTTTTAAATCATAAATTGAAAGAAAATCAAATGTTTAATCTTCAAGAAAAATTGCTAGCTTTGAACCTAAAGCTTCCAGAAGCACCAGCCCCGGCAGCCAATTATATTCCATTTGTCAGAACCGGCAATTTGCTTTTTATTTCTGGTCAAATATCAAGTGATGAAAATGGTCTTATTACGGGAATTCTAGGAAAAACAATGGCTGTTGAGGAAGGTTATAAAGCGGCAGCGAGATGTGGACTGTCTTTGATAGCTCATTTAAACAACGCTTTGGAAGGGGATTTTTCAAAATTTAAGAGAGTAATAAGATTAGCAGGTTTTGTGAATTCAGAAAACGATTTTAAAGATCATCCAAAAGTTCTAAACGGTGCTTCCGATTTAATGGTGGAGATTTTTGGTGAAAAAGGAAAACACATGAGAGTTGCTGTTGGTGCAAGCTTGCCATTAGGTGTTGCTGTCGAAGTTGAAGGTCTTTTTGAAGTTGTTTAATTTATGAGAAATAATTTTGTTAATCTCCCAGATAGTTTTTTAGCAAAACCCATTGCACATCGGGGTTTTCATGATTGTGGAAATTTAAAAGATATTGGTAAAGGTCCAGAAAATTCTAGAGAATCAATAATTCAGGGTATGAATCAGGGTTTTGGTATAGAAATTGACGTTCGGTTATCAAAAGATTATGTGCCAATAGTTGTTCATGATCAGAACCTAGTAAGGCTTTGTAGCAAGAATATGAATGTATTTGAAAGTTTTGCTACTGATTTGTTGAAGGTGTCTCTAATAAATGGTGAGTTTTTACCTTCTCTTGAGGAAATTCTCTTTCTGGTTGATGGGCGAGTTTCACTGTTAATAGAGGTTAAGACTGGAGAAATAGATCAGGATATCGAATTAATTGCGAAGGCAATTTGTAATCTAGTCAGGAATTATTCTGGTCCTTTAGCTTTAATGTCTTTTAACTGGAGTTTGTTGAAATCTTTGGCAAAATACAAACCCAATACACCTAGAGGTTTGATTACTCAAGTATTTGATAAGAATAAAAGGTCTTTGATGTCTGATCATGAAAAATGGGGAATAAAAGAAGCCAATTTGGTCACCTATGGAATTAGCTTCATTTCACATTATTGTAATAACCTTTCGAATGAATTGTATGAAAGAAACACTAGAGTTAATAGAAAAGTCTTGACCTGGACAGTTTATACTAAAGAAATGGCTAAAAAGGTCAAAAAAAAGTGTGATAACATCACTTTTGAAGGATTTTACCCATGAACAAAAGAGTGAGATTATAAGAAGATTGATTAAAGGAAAAATCCGTGTCGAAGTTTTGGATTCTATCAAGTCTATAGATCAAAAGGACTGGGACCTGTGCGCATGTCCTGAAATATTTGATGGGAAACCCCCGTATGATCCCTTTACTACCTACAACTTCCTTTCTGCCTTAGAATTGAGCGGATCAGTNGGCAGAGGGACAGGTTGGTACAATTGCCATTTGATTGCAAAGCTATCAAATGAAATCATCGCAGTGATGCCNCTATATATTAAAGGTCATTCNCAAGGTGAATATATATTTGATCATAATTGGGCACATGCTTTTGAAAANGCGGGAGGGAGGTATTACCCAAAATTGCAGTNTTGTGTTCCTTTTACTCCTGCNACAGGTAGNAGGTTTTTAATTAAGAAAAGTTATGAAAAACAGGCTGGCNAAGCCTTAACTGCAGGGCTCATAACTTTGGCAAAGAAAAANAATATGTCATCTGTNCANATAACTTTTTTGCCATATGAGGAAGCAAGAGAGTTTTCAGGNCAAAGTTTTTTATTAAGAAAATCATTGCAGTTTCATTGGGAAAATAATGGATTTCAAGACTTTAATGATTTTTTGAATTCTCTCACAAGTAGGAAGAGAAAAGCTATTAAGAAGGAGCGTCATCAAGCCAAATCATTCTGGAATTCTAAGGGTGAGATTTTAAGACTTAAAGGTTCAAATATTGAATCCAGGCACTGGGATAGTTTTTGGGATTTTTATCAAGACACGGGTAAAAGGAAGTGGGGATACCCTTATTTAACTAGAGAATTTTTTACAATAATACATGAAACAATGTCTGATCAAATTTTACTAGTTCTGGCAATGGAAAACGATAAACCTATAGCCGGTGCACTAAATTTTTTAGGAAAAGATACCCTATTCGGGAGGTATTGGGGTGCCTCCAAGTATTACCCATGTCTGCATTATGAACTTTGCTATTACCAGGCTATAGAATATGCTTTAGAAAATGGGCTAAAAAGAATAGAGGCTGGGGCCCAAGGAGAGCACAAGTTAAGCAGGGGATATCTTCCAAGTTTTGTCTATTCTCTTCATTGGTTTTTAGATGAAAACTTTGAAAATGCTGTGGGGGATTATTTACAAAAAGAAGGGGAAGTAGTATCAAATAACCGAGAGATTATGTTAAAAGAAAGTCCTTTTAAATAAATTGGTGACTGAAAAATGGTATTAAAATTATCAGAGTTTGAGAAAGAAAATGCGCTTAGAACACTTTCTAAAAATGGTTGGACCCATCTAAAGGAAAGGGATGCGATTAGTAAGAATTTTGAATTTGTAAACTTCATTGAAGCTTTTGCCTGGATGACAAAAGTTGCAATATATGCTGAGAAAATGAATCATCATCCTGAATGGCTTAATATTTACAAAAACGTCGAAGTTATTTTGACAACGCATGATTGTGCCGGACTTAGTGATTTAGATTTAAAGTTGGCAAGAAAAATGGATTTCTTAGCAGCATAAAATTGGGAAAAATGGATTAAGTTTCATTTGAGTAAGGCTAAGATATTTTCTCCAGAAGTAATATCGCATGAACCGGTAGAATTTTCTTTTAAAATTTGTTCTACAATCCCATTGTTTAGTAGTACACAAAATCTAACAGATCTATCTAAAAACCCGATAGCTGGGGCATTAAATGACATTCCTATTTTTTTAACTAAGGCACCACTTGGATCACTTAATATCGTCAATCCAGCTTGGGTAGCACCAGTCTGTTCTGCCCAAATGCTTGTCACGTAAATATCATTAACTACTAGACAAAAAATATCATCTATTCCTTTTTCTTTATAATTTGTTATTTGGTTTATTATGCTTGGAATGTGGTATTGGGAGCAGGTAGGGGTAAAGGCTCCTGGCAGACCAAAAATGATAACACGTTTGTTTCTTAAAATTTCATCTATTTGAATTGTCTTTAATGATTTAGATTCATAAAAAGCTAAAATGCCTTGAGGAAATTTGTCACCAACTTTAATGCTCATTGTTCTGGCCTATAAGTTATTTTTTTTGTATCTTTGGTAATTAGATACGTTATCATAAAAAATGACATAGGTTTCTAGAAATATTAGTTTTATGGTTGGCATAGTTGCAGTAGGTGGAGGACAAGCAAGCTTTTCATTCGTTCAAAAGCTAAAGGCATTGGGTCATAAAGGTGTGATAACATTAGTTTGTAGTGAAAATTGCATTCCATATCAAAGACCACCCTTATCAAAAAAATTTCTTTTAGGAGATATGAAAAAGGAGCAATTATTCTTAAGACCAGAAAGTTATTATCAAGATAATGGTATCAATATTGTAATTGGAAAGCAGGCTGTCAAACTTGACATTAATAAGCGTAAGATTGAACTGGAAGATGGTTTTAAATTAACCTACAAAAAATTATTTCTTGGTACAGGATCAAGTCCAAGAAAATTGCCTAATAAGATTATAAATAACGCAAAGAACGTTTATTATGTCCGCAACATTAAAGATATACAGGCAATATCAAAGCAGTTTAATAGTAAGCGATCTCTTTTGATTATAGGAGGAGGCTATATTGGTTTGGAAATGGCTGCGGTCGCTCGCAAGCTTGGCCTTGAAGTAACTATCATAGAGGCTCAAGAAAGAATTTTGAAAAGGGTGTCTTCTGAAATCACCGCTAGTTTTTTTAGAAATCTTCATTCTAAAAATGGAGTTCGAATAAGAGAAAATGTCGGTGTTAAGGATTTTATCATGGAAAGGGATCATTTAAAGGGCGTATTGACTGACAAGGGAGAAAATATTCTTGCTGATTTTTTTGTCGTAGGCATTGGAATAGAACCTAATGTTGAGCTAGCAGAGAGTGCTGGGCTAGAGATTCAAAACGGGATATTTGTTGATGATCGTTGTTGCACAAGTAATCCAAATGTTTTTGCAGCAGGTGACTGTGCTAATTTTCCTTATCAAGGAGAACGAATTAGATTAGAATCGGTGGGAAATGCAATTGAGCAATCAGAAGTGGCTGCCAACGCTATTCTAGGAAACAGTGCTCATTACAATGCCTTACCTTGGTTTTGGTCAGACCAATTTCATGTAAAACTGCAGATTGCTGGGTTAAACGCTGGTTACACTGAGGTGGTAGAAAGAATAGATGGGGAAAGAATATCCCATTGGTATTACAGAGATGGTGAATTTAAGTCAGTTGATGCGATCAATGATCCAATTAGTTATATGGTTGGGAAAAAGTTAATAGAGAGGGGTCAAACACCAGACCCAAAAAACATAAGATCAGTAAGCTTTAATGTAAAAAGCTTGTTAAGAGGTTAGTTTGTGAGGGTCATTGGAGGTAAATGGAAAAGAAGGAGGTTGGAAAGTTCTTTTGGCGTGAATAAGGCATCAATAATTCGTCCTACAACTGATCGTGTTAAAGAAAATATATTCAATATTATTGAGAATTTGAATACTGGTAATCCTTTAGTGGGTGCCCGAGTTTTAGATATATTTTGTGGGACAGGTGCTATGGGTTTGGAAGCTTTATCCAGAGGTGCTGATTTTTGTCATTTTGTTGACAAATCCATTATGGCCAAAAGAATTTCATTGCAGAACATAATTAAGCTTGGTGCAGAAAAGTCTTCACAGTTTACAATGATAGATATTTTAGACCTCAGCCATAATAATGATCTTGCGAGTGATTTAGTTTTTTTAGACCCCCCTTATGAGAAAAACCTGGGTGAAAAAGCAATTTCAATTTTGTTAAAGTATGGTTGGGTAAAGAGGAATGCGATATTTGTCTTGGAAAAGGAAATCAAGAGTGAATTAAGTTGTGATTTGAAGTTAATTGATCAGAGAAAATACGGAAAGACTGAGATTAACATATTATGTGCTTTTGATCTTAAGATTTGAGTTGACTTAGTGCCTCCATCCAAGAAAGGTATGATTGCATTACATTGATGCAAACGAAAGGTTTCTCTTGAAAAATAGATTCACAGATTTTGGTTTTACCCGGGTGAAAGATTCCCAAAAATCTGAGCTGGTGAGGAATGTTTTTACCAGTGTAGCCTCCAGATATGATGTGATGAATGATATAATGAGTGTGGGAATTCATAGGTTGTGGAAGGAATGGATGTTAGATTGGCTTGCTCCAAGGCCTGGACAGAGTTTAATTGATGTGGCTGGAGGGACGGGTGACATAGCATTTGAGTTTATAAAAAGGGCTAAAGGCTCTGCAAACGCCACTATACTTGATATAACTGAGTCAATGGTTTCAGAGGGAAAAAAAAGAGCAAATACAAGCAAAAAAAAGTTGAAGGTCAATTGGGTTTGTGGGGATGCTATGCATTTGCCTTTCTTAGGAAATTCGTTCGATGTATACACAATTTCCTTTGGAATCAGAAATGTTACTGATATTCGAAAAGCTCTTTCAGAAGCTTATAGGGTCTTACGGCCTGGTGGGCGCTTAATGATTTTGGAGTTTTCGAAGGTTGATAACGAAATATTATCTTGGTTATATGACAAATATTCATTTAATTTAATCCCATTTTTGGGTGAAATGGTGACCAATGATAGAGACAGCTATCAATACCTGATTGAAAGTATTAGAAAATTTCCTGACCAGGAAGATTTTTTGGATATGATCAAAGCAGAAGGGTTTAAACAAGTTAAATTTAGGAATCTGTCTTTTGGTGTCGCAGCGCTGCATTCTGCGTGGAAAATATGATATGAGGGGACCTCACAATATATTTAGACTTATTCGTACAGGTGCGACTTTCGAAAGATCTGGTGCTATGGCACTTGCCCTCAACACACTTGAGGCTCCTGTATCAATAAGGGTGTCTGCACGAATATTAGCGTGGCCATTTAAGATCTTTGGCCTAAAGGGAGATAAGCAATACTCGCCAGTGCTGAGGGCGCTGATAGCTTTAGGACCTGCCTACATAAAGTTTGGTCAATTGTTGTCAACAAGGCCCGATGTAGTGGGAGAAAAATTAGCCAAAGAACTTAGTATTCTTCAAGATGCTCTTCCACCGTTCAGTCAAAAACAGGCCATTATAGCAATTGAATCAGACCTTGGGATTAAAATAAATGACGTTTTTACCGATTTTACTACACCCGTTGCGGCTGCCTCCTTAGCGCAAGTTCATAAAGCTAAGGTGTCCTCTACCGGAGAAGTAGTGGCAGTAAAAGTACTTAGGCCAGGAATTGAAAAGGCCTTTCTCAGGGATATTGATGCTTTTTATTTTATAGCACGATTTATAGAAGTTTTATCACCAGCTTCAAGGCGATTAAAACCTGTGGAAGTTATTAGATATTTTGAAGGAATTGTGAGATCAGAAATAGATTTAAGAATGGAAAGTGCTGCAGCGGCGGAGTTTTTCTCAAATACTGCTCATGACAAGGATTTTCAAGTTCCGAAGGTTGTTTGGAATCTCTGTAGTAAAAGAGTTATGACAACTGAATGGGTTGAGGGAATTTCATTGGGTGATGTAAAATCCCTGAAGAGTCATGGAATTAATTTAACGGAATTAGCGAGATTAATAATCCAATCATTCTTGCGTCAGGCACTTCGCGATGGTTTTTTCCATGCAGATATGCATCAAGGTAATTTGCGGTGTGGAAAATCTGGTAATTTGATAGTCATGGATTTTGGGATCATGGGACGGATAGATTTATATACTCGACGCGTGTATGCAGAAATCCTAAATGGATTCATATGCAAGAACTACAAAAGAGTTGCGGAGGTCCATTTTGAGGCTGGTTACGTTGATTATGAGGAAGATATTAATGAATTTGCACAGGCTTTGCGATCAGTTGGGGAACCAATATTTGGTATGGAAGCAAATCAAATATCTATGGCCAAGCTTCTAGCCCATTTGTTTGAGGTCACAGAAAGATTTGGAATGCAGGTAAGAACAGAGTTACTCTTACTTCAGAGGACGATGGTAGTTGTTGAAGGAGTAGCACGCAGTCTGGATCCAAATTTGAATATGTGGGAAGTAGCTCATCCAGAAGTAGAATTGTATATTAAGGAGAGTCTTGGGCCAAAAGCGTTGTTGAATGACATAGCGCAAAGCGTCAAGGCTGTTTCTAAATTTGGCCCTCATGCACCATATTTGATTGAGAAATCACTTCGTAATGCATTAGATTTCAGGCCTCCGAAGCCATACAAAAGAAGGTTACCAGCCTTAGTGGGAGGAATTTTGTTGGGCTTGATACTGGGTTCTATGACTGTGTTGTTAACTCTGTTGTGGTTTAGTTAAATTAGGTTAAACATATCCATCACGGTCCCGTGGCTCAACTGGATAGAGCAGCCCCCTCCTAAGGGGCAGGTTACAGGTTCGAATCCTGTCGGGATCGCCAAAGACCAGGTGTTATTGTTGAATTATTGGAAAATGCGTTGGATTCAAGCAAATTATGCGGGGAAAAAGTCTAGTGTTAAAAAAATTTTAAAATTTGGAAATAGTCTAAATAGTGAGTAGCGTTGGAATTTAAAATCTGATGGCTTCATATAATCACAATGAAGGTATAGTAGCTGGTATTGACGAAGCTGGAAGGGGTTCTTGGGCCGGTCCAGTAGTTTCGGCAGCGGTAGTACTTGGTGATTCCACTGAATTAATCGGTCTTAAAGACTCTAAGAAAATGACAAGGAGAGCGAGGGAGGAAGTTTTTAATCACTTAAAGAGGACAGCTTTTCTTGGAGTAGGATTCTCCTCAAACAAGGAGATAGAAAAAATGAATATTCTTCAAGCTACATTTCTTTCAATGGAGCGAGCTGTATCTGCGTTATCGCTTAATCCCAATACTATAATGATAGATGGCCATATGGTGCCAAAGGGATTACAAAATAGGGCTATACCAATTGTAAAGGGAGATCAGCTTGTTCCAGTGATTTCCGCCGCATCTATTGTGGCAAAGGTTGTGAGGGATAATCATATGTCCTTATTAAACATAAAATATCCGGGTTATTCTTGGGATAAGAATGCCGGATATGGAGTTAAAGCACATTTTCTAGCCATGAAAAAGTTAGGATTAACACCAAGTCATAGGCTTTCATTCAAGCCAATACACAACATATTGTGTGAAGAAAATTAAATAACTCATTGATTATAAAAAGTATTTGACAGGATTCACGTTTTGAATCATGTTCAGCCTAAGTTTATTTAATTAAGATGAGAGTTGTTAAATTGGTAGAAGTAAAAGATTTTCATCCAAAAATAGTTGAGACAGATAGAATCCTGTGTGGGGAGACTATTGATGTTATGAAAACATTGCCAGATGGGTCTGTAGATCTAGTATTTGCTGATCCACCATATAATTTGCAATTAGGCGGTGATTTACATAGGCCTGACAATTCAAAAGTTCAAGCAGTTGATGAGGATTGGGACAAGTTTGACTGTTTTGGGCATTATGACTCTTTTTGCGATCAATGGCTTAGAGAAGCCAGGAGACTTCTGAAACCTAATGGGGCTATTTGGGTAATTGGGTCATATCACAACATTTTTCGACTGGGTACGATATTACAGAACTTAGGTTTTTGGATCTTAAACGATGTTGTTTGGAGAAAATCTAATCCCATGCCCAATTTCCACGGAACACGGCTAACAAATGCACATGAAACTCTTATTTGGGCCTCGAAATCGGACAACTCTAAATACACCTTTAATTACGAAGCCCTTAAGGAATTAAATGAAGGACTACAGATGCGATCAGATTGGGTGATTCCTATTTGTAATGGTAAGGAAAGAATAAAAGACCATGATGGGAAAAAAGCGCATCCAACCCAAAAACCAGAGGCACTCTTGCATCGTATTTTGATCGCATCCTCTAACCAAGGTGATTTAATTCTGGATCCATTCTTTGGAACAGGCACAACTGGTGCAGTGGCCAAAAAATTAAAGAGAAAATTTTTGGGCATTGAAAGGAACGAAAATTATGTGCGTGTTGCAGAAACAAGGATTGAAGACATCTCACCCTATGATGATAATGCTTTGGAAGTATCTAAGGGAAAGAGAAATTTGCCACGTATTCCTTTTGGTTCTCTTGTTGAAAGAGGTATTTTAAGTCCAGGACAAGATTTACATTCTTATAATGGCAGATATATAGCCAAGATTAGAGCGGATGGAAGTTTGATAGCGCACGATACAAAGGGATCTATCCATCAAGTAGGCGCTATTCTGGAAGGTCTGCCGTCATGCAATGGGTGGGCATATTGGCATTTCAGGATTGATGGAACTAGTGCACCAATAGATCTACTTCGGCAAAAAGTGAGGGCTGAAATACAAGATTCTAATTCGGACCTGCATTAGAAATTCTGATTCTTTAATAATAAATTAAGGGCTTTCCTCATGACTGAGGGGGAAGAATTAGTGGTAGAAAGGTTAAAAGGCTTTAAAAAGAAACCTTTAGGCACATAGGATATGGTTGTAACCATTACTCGTAACTCTAAATTGAAGTGAGTAAAGGAATGCTTTACCTTCTTATCTAACTCTACCCATGTGCCAGAAATTGGAGGGTTGTTTTCGGGGTATTCTCCAATATTCCATTCACTTGATGGTGGACATGTCGTGCCACCCAGTAAACCGCTACTCGGTCTGACAACCATTGCAATTTTGTTAGATTTTGTGATTGCCAGATAAATAAATCCTTTTCTCAAGACTTTTGTTCTTCTTTTTGCCCTTTCAGGAATAATTTGAGTGGTTCCATTTTTGTAGGCACTGCATGAGAAACAAATTGGACAATTTAGACATTCAGGATTAATAGGTTTGCAGATTGTAGAACCTAAATCCATCATAGCTTGAGCAAAATCCCCTGGTCGATCATTGCAGCTTATAATCATCATACGCTTATGGATTTGGGTCTTTAGTTTTTCTAGAGTGCCTTGCAGGGCAAATAGTCTCGCGACAATTCTTTCTATATTTCCATCTACAACGACAGATGGAATTCCAAAAGCTATGGTGAGAATAGCGGCAGCCGTATACTTTCCAATGCCAGGTAATTTTAAGAGAAGTTTTTCATTCTTGGGAAAATTGCCTTGGTATTGAGTGCAAACTATCTCAGCACAGGCCTTTAAATTTCGAGCTCTTCTATAATATCCAAGGCCTGACCAAAGATTTAAGATGTCCGTTTCACTAGCCTGATGAAGATCGGAAATATTGGGCCATTTATTGATGAACTTTAGAAAGTAAGGTTCTACGACCTTAACACCAGTTTGCTGAAGCATTATTTCAGAGAGCCAAACATGATAAGGATTAGGTTTTGTCCCTTCCCTAGAAGAGATGGGTGGAACCCTCCAAGGAAATTCTCTTGCATTCTGATCATACCATTTTATCAATTTCTTATTGACATCTAGCTGGTTTACCGGAGGTGCATTATGGTCTAATTTGGTATTCAAGATGGACTATCATTTTTTGGAAGTATAGAGGGAATAAAATTTGAAAAAAGCCTCCAAATTTCTTGAAGAAATAATGAATGATAGTTTAAGGCAGAGGCGTTTTATTTACCATACTCTTTTTACAAAGTGGAATGAAATTATTGGGGATGACATTTCGGCGCTCACATGTCCAGTCAGGATGAGATTTTCAAGACGAAATGATGGCGCTGTTTTAACCGTGAGAATAAATTCAGCTTTAGGAGCAGAGATGCAATTGAGGGCTAAAAATATCTGTGAAAGGATAAACCAGTTTTATGGCCGGGAGGCTGTGAAGAAAATAAAATTTGAGACAAGTAGTGACCTGGAGCTATTAGGAAATGAAAAGAAAAAAAGAACTAAAAAAAATGAAATTGTTTCTAAAAGATCAGAAGGAATTAACTTCGATCAAGCAAAAAAATTTGAGATTAGGACATCAGATCCTGAATTGAAGGCAATACTCGAATCGATACGAAGAAATTGGTTTTATAGGAGGCAAAAATATAATAAACAAACATAGGAAGACTTCAGGTGATAAAAAACCACACTTAAAAACAATTAAAAATAAGGATTTTATGTTAATGATGACGAGAAATATAATAAGTTATATTAGCACTATTTTTTTGCTAATTGTTTTATTTGGTGCAGCAAGTCATTCTGAAGAAAATAGTAGCAATATAGATTCCAAATTAACTTCTGCAATGATCCTTGGAAATTCTGATGCTCCTGTAAAGTTTATTGAATATGCATCTTTTACATGCCCTCATTGTGCAACCTTTCATTTAGAAGTTTTGCCAAGAATAAAATTAGATTACCTTGAGAAAGGGTTGGTGCAGCTAGAGTACAGAGAAGTTTATTTTGATGGGCCGGGACTTTGGGCAGGGCTTCTTGCACGTTGTAAGGGCAAGGAAAAATATTTTCCAATGATTGATCTTATCTTCAAAAAACAATCGGATTGGGCTCAAGGGAATATAGATGAGATTAAAGATGGGCTTTTATCTATTGGCAGGCAGGCAGGCTTAACGAACGCAGAGTCTCTTGCCTGCATGCAAAATGACATTTTGGCTGAAAAAATGGTGGCATCTTTCCAAAAAAATGCAACTAAAGATGGGATTTCTAGTACGCCTAGTTTTTTGATTAATGGAAAGCTTGTTAGAAATTTACCTTATGAAGAATTGAAAGAAATGATTGAGAAAAATTTGGAATAAAATGGTTGATAACTTTTTTCAAAGAAGGATTTTATTTAACAGTTTTTTAAGCACGGCATGGTTTTCAAATTTAATTTGAACTGGAAGCTTAGAAATGTCTGCTTGTTGTGATAACGGAATCCTTATGAAATCTTTTTCAGTCGTGACAAGTTTAGCATTAAGAGATTGGGCATTAACTTTGAGCTTTGCAATGTCATACTTTTTATAGGGATAGTGATCTGAAAAGTTATATGTTCCAACTATTTCACAGCCTAAATTTTTAAGAGTAACATGAAATTTTTCAGGATGAGCAATTCCAGAAAATGCAATAATTCTTTTACCAGTCCAAGCGGTTAAATTTATCTTGGGCTTTATGGTTGCTTTTATGATTGGTATGTTGGATGGAAATTCAAAATTAATTGGTTTTGATATATTATTTTTATCATGATTGACTAAAATTATAGCACTAGCCCTAGAGAAACCAGAATGAATAGGTTCTCTCAGCGGCCCAGATGGAATCACTCGTTGGTTTCCGAATAGAATTTTGGAATCCACCACTACCAAGGACAAATCTTTAGCCACACTAGTATTTTGGAATCCATCATCGAGTAGGATAACGTTAGCTCCATTTTCACAGGCTTTATAAATCCCCCTTTTTTTATCTTTAGCTACTAAAACAGGTCCCTTTTTTGACAATAAAATAGGTTCATCTCCAACTTCTGAGTAAGTACTAGTAGCTGAAACATATATGGGCCCCTTTGATTTTCCCCCATAACCTCTGCTAACTACATGAGGTTGCAGGCCCATTTCCTTTAATAAACATTGAATGGCTTGAGTTACTGGTGTTTTTCCTGATCCGCCTATGACGATGTTACCAATACAAATGACTGGAACTGGCATTTTCTCCCAGGTCCCTAATTGTGCTCGTCTCCTGACATTATATTCCCAAAATTTGCTTAAAGGATATAAGAGTAAAGCAGGGATGTTTACTTCATCTTTTTTTCTAAACCAAAATTTTGGTGCTTTTAGGGTCACTGGTTTTATCCCATTCCCAAAATTATGATTGCTCTTAATTTCCTGCTATAGTCATATTATCCACTAAAATACTGGGCACCCTTCTAGACAAATATTCTCTGCTATCATTTGCCAGAACTATAGTTTTTAACATTTCCTTTAGATTACCAGCAATCGTGCATTCAGTTACTGGGTATGTTATTTCTCCGTTTTTAAACCAAAACCCAGTAGCACCACGAGAGTAGTCACCACTATTTTGATTAACTGAAGATCCAATCAAAGAACATACCATTAAGCCTTCACCAGCTTTTTGAATTAACTCATTGAGCGTCTTTCCTCCACCTTTTAACTCTATATTTCCTACTCCAGGTGAGGGTAGGTTTGACCCTGACCTAGTAGCATTTGCCGTAGATTTTAAACCTAGTTGTCGGCTAGTTTTTAGATCCAATACCCAGCTTTTAAGTATACCATTTTGGATGAAAGAGTTTTTCGATGCTAACAGACCCTCAGCATCAAAGGGCCGAGAGCCTGATCTCCTTGGGAGGCTAGGATCTTCAATGAGATCCACATTTTCAGGGAGTATTTTTTTGTTCATGCTATCTAAAAGCCAACTGGACCCTCTGGTGATAGATTCACCATTGATCGCAGCCAATATATGACCTACTATGGACCCTGAAATTCTTTCATTGAAAATAACGGGAAAATTACCGGTAGCAGGCTTTTTTGCACCTTTCATCATCTGTGCTCTTTTAGCGGCTAGTTTGCCTATTGTTTCTGGATTAGGTAGATCTTCAAAGTATACGCGTTGCTCAAAAGCATGATCTCTTTCCATTTTGGAATCATGGGTAGAAATTGCAGAGGCGACAAGGGTATAAGAAGATCGATTGTACCCGTTTGAAAAACCATTCGATGTAGCCAAAAAAAACTCACTCTGTGAAGCAGCTGCTGAACACCCATCAGTTTTAGAAATACCTTCTAAACTTAGGGCTGCCTTTTCTGCTTTAAGTGCTATAGCTTTCAGCTTTGAGGGGTCTTTTAGAATCAATTCATCCGGTTCTGTCATATCAATAGAAGTTATAGTTGATGGTTTTGCTAAGGCATCATTTTCAGCTATGCCAATGAATGGATTTGGTAGGGATTCTGCTGCGATTTCATTGGCCCTCTTTGCTAGCTGTTCCAATTTTTCTTTACTGGCATCAGAACAGGAAACGACAGCTGATTTCTGATCGTTAATTACTCTCAGGGAGATGCTTAATCCATGGGAACCTTCTGCTTGCTCTAATTCTCCTTCTCTGATTTCAATAGAGGAACTTCTACCCTTGCTAATTAAAACTTCGGCTTGTCCTGACCCAAGCTTTTTAGATAAACTGAGGAGGTTTTCAGCTATTTCAGCACTTTCTTTTGTCATGAATAGGGGTCTCCTCATTTGTTTTGTGTAAGAGAATTATTAGCTCTTATATATTCGCCTCTAGTTTTAATTATTCAATAGGCAAATCTCTAAAAAATTTGTAATTAATAATGTCTTGGAGGAAATTTTAGAATTCGCTCTCAAGGTAAAATCTGTCTTATGCAATATATGAAAAGCATTTTCGAGATCAGTTTTTTTCCAAATCTTTGAGGTTTCAATAAGCCTGTCCTTATTCTTACCTAGTACTGGTGGCCAAACTGTCTTTAAAATGTCTGTGGGATTTCCATCATGACATTGAAGCTTGTGTAATATTTTGAATTGATTTGTAGCCCTACTGATCAAGCTGACAGGGTTTTTTATAGTTCCAGAAAAATTCTTAAAATAATCTAGAAGGGGCTCTGAATTTTTTTGAATTAAAAAATCTATAAGCTTTTTTTCATCTGGGTTTGATTCAGAAGAAAAAACTTTTTCTAGCTCGGTTAACGTCAAGGGTTTTTCGTCATGGCTTTTAAAAATGACAAGTTTTTTTAGCTCCTGTCTAAATTCTAAAAAGTCAAAATTCTTTGAGAAGTCTCTGAGAGTTTCTATTATATCTGGTTGCGAAATTTTTACTTTCCACCTTTGAAGCAGATTTTGAATCTCTAGAGAAGTCATTTCTGTTTGGTAAAATCCGATGGAGCAGGAATTGATATTGTTTTCTACATACTTTCTTAATTTTGAACTTTGGTTTAAAAATCCTGAAGTAATAATCAAAAAAGGATCCTCTTCTTCAAGCCTTTCAAGCGCCTCCAAAATTATTGTGGTATCTTTTTCGGTGACATTTTCTAGTAGTACGCCTTTTTTTTCACCAAAAAAGGATCGGGTTTTCATTTCATTTAGAAGTAGGCTCTTCTCTTTAGTAAGTAGCACTCTATCTAACGTAATTAAACGCATCTCCATTCGAGGTCGACTTCCTAATATTTTCCTTTCAAGTAGTTTTCGATAGTAAAAAATTTTTGATTCAATTGTTCCATGAAGAAGAAAAACTTTTTTTGATTCTGGAATATTTTCCAGGAACTGAACTAGTTTTGATTCATGCAACTTCAATTTTAGAGTTCCGTGCTCAACATTAATAGTTCCATGGTAATTTTTTTTGCAATATCTTTAGCTAACCTTTCTTTCGCGCTATCCTGAGCAGTCTTTGTTGCAAAGCCAGTTACATTTTTTGACGCAGAATAAGCTGTTTGAGAGATAATAACCTTTTTAAAAATTTGTTTATTTTTTTTCAAAGAAATCAGTTTGAAAGTTGTTTTCAAAACTAGGTTATATCTCGTAATTTCATTTTCTTTAGTTATTAAGCCTTTTATGCTTGTTAGATCATTATCCACCAGAATTTTGTAAATTGGTTGCGCGGGAAAGCCTAAATCTTTCAATAGTTCTTCTTTTATCGTAAAGCTGATTTCATCTGTTGGAAAAAACAAATCAAATTTTCCCATTCCCACAATATTTGAGTTATTTAAATTAGCTTCTGAAAGAGGCTTGAATCCACAGCTAATTAAAAAACACAAGAGCAAGAGTGTGCCACCAATATTTTTGTTAAGTAACAACATTAACTATCCTACCCGGAACTACTATTATCTTTTTGGGCTTAGATCCTTTCAAAATATTCTCAATTTGCGGCAGTGATAAAATGCGAATTTCTATTTCTTTTGGATCTAAATCCTTGGGTACAACTATTTCTGTTCTTCTTTTACCATTAACCTGAATAGGATAAATGAGGTCCTCGCTTTTGATAAGTTCTGAAATGGGTTTGGGCCAAGGTTCGCATGACACAAATGAAGCCGAACCGTAAAAAGACCAAATCTCCTGTGAAAGATGGGGAGTAATTGGTTGCATCAATTGAGCCAATATTCTTATTGAATATTTTTTGGCTAAGAGGGAAGTCTTAGAATTAGCAATGGAATTTGTTAATTCATAAAGGTGAGCGACTGCTTTATTAAAGGCAAAAGTTTCCAGGCATTTGGTGACATTTTCTATAGACTTATGTGTGTCCTGCAACAATTTGTCATGATGGCTATCCCCATTTAGGGTAGGTTCATATTCTTTTGTATTATTTTCGATTTTTGCTTCAGAATATATTCTGAAAGATAAACGCCAAACTTTTTGTAAATGCCTCCAGGCTCCTTCCACTCCGGAGGTGGTCCACTCGACATCCCGTTCGGGAGGGCTGTCTGACATCATGAACCAACGGGCAGTATCTGCACCAAATTGTTCTATGATATCCGTTGGATCAACAACATTCTTCTTTGATTTAGACATCTTGATAGAAGGTCCGACTTTAATGGGCTGTCCCGTCTTTAGGCTCACAAACTGCTTTTTAGTTTTTGATTTTTCTTCTTCCTTTACTTCATTCGGTGGGAGCCATCTACCTTCCTGATCACGATATGTTTCGTGACAGACCATCCCTTGGGTAAAAAGGGCATTAAAAGGTTCAATAGCTTTCAGAGGCATATGGTTTGTTTCGTGCATGGCGCGAGCAAAAAACCTTGAATAAAGTAAATGAAGAATAGCATGCTCTACTCCTCCAATATACTGATCGACATTCATCCAATAATCTATGCTGCTATCTTCCGTGGGGGTTTTGGCATTGGGGGATGTAAATCGGGCAAAGTACCAAGAGCTATCAACAAAAGTATCCATAGTATCGGTTTCTCTTTTTGCCTTTGTCCCACAACTTGGGCAGGAGACAGACAACCATTCACTATGTCTGTTCAAGGGGTTGCCAGGCTGGTCAAAACTAACATCGTGTGGAAGTTTAACAGGTAGATTCTCCTTTTTTTCCGGTAGAGTACCACACTTTGGACAATGTATAACAGGTATGGGGCAACCCCAATATCGTTGCCTGGAAATACCCCAGTCCCTAAGCCTGTAATTAGTCTTTTCTAGTCCAACTCCTTTCTTATGGAGTGTCTTTGAAATCAAAATTTTGGCCTCTTCGATTGAAAGGCCATTCAAGAAGTCCGAATTTATAATGTGACCAGGTCCTGTATAAGCTTCATTCTCAACTGAAAAAGTTCTTCCATCAATGTTCGGTGGGCAAACGACAGTTGGAACATCGAGATTATATTTTCGAGCAAAGTCCAAATCTCTTTGGTCATGAGCCGGACACCCAAAAATAGCACCAGTTCCATAACCCATGAGAATAAAGTTAGCCACATAGAGTGGAAAAGATTTTGAATTGTCCAGAGGACTTATTACTTTAATTGAAGTTTTGTAGCCAATTTTTTCAGCTGTTTCCAAGGCTTCTTCTGTAGTAGCGGCCTTGCGGCATGATTTTATGAAATCCGCCAGAGTTTTGTCAGACTTTGCCAACTCTAAGGCAAGAGGATGATCAGCAGATATGCCTGCGAAGCTCATCCCAAAAAGTGTATCAGGGCGTGTTGTATAGACCTTAAGTGTTTTAAATTCCGTGGGCCCTTCTTGGATTTCAAAGTCAATTTCCAAGCCCTTTGATTTTCCAATCCAGTTTTTCTGCATTAGCCTAACTTTTGCAGGCCAGTCAGGCAATTTATCGAGAGCATTTAACAAATCTTCTGAATATTTGGAAATATTAAAAACCCACTGGGTAAGTTCTTTTCTCTCCACTACAGCGCCCGATCTCCAACCTAACCCATTTTCGACTTGCTCGTTTGCCAAAACCGTTAGGTCAACAGGATCCCAGTTAACCGTGGCGTTTTTCCGGTAAACAAGGCCGGCCTCCATCATATCAATGAACATTGATTGTTGATGACCATAATATTCCGGATCGCAAGTCGCAAATTCTCTGGACCAGTCAATCGATAGGCCAAGTGGTTTCAATTGTTCACGCATGTCCTTTATGTTTTGATAAGTCCAGTCACCAGGATGAATTTTATTTTCCATCGCTGCATTTTCTGCGGGCATTCCAAAGGCATCCCAACCCATAGGGTGAAGGACATTAAATCCTCTTGCTGATTTATACCGTGCTACAACGTCTCCCATGGTATAGTTTCTAACGTGACCCATGTGGATCCTCCCGGATGGATAAGGAAACATCTCAAGCACATAGTATTTTGGTTTGGATCGATCAACTTTTGTCTTAAACTGCTCTGATTCAGTCCATTTCTTTTGCCATTTAGGTTCAACCTCTCTTGAATTATACCGATCCATTTATGCCTTTTCCTTTCGAAATGAAAATCATCAAACAATTTGTCTGCCGTCTGATTTCAAGGAGTTTCTTTATGATCTAACATCATTGGTGAATGTTGCCATTTATTTTGTTTATGCTTTCCGATGAAAACCTTAGATTTTGAGTTAGTGAATTTCCAGTTTAAAATGAAAGTATATTTGTTTTACAGGACTTTTTTTGTTAAATTGGCCACTAATTGTTCAAAAAAAGCGTTCTTCACTGTGGCATCTTTGCACCAAAAAAAAAAACAAGTAAATTTTATGCTTAAGACACTTGACCGAAAGCCGGTGAAATTGGATAACCGACACATCCGACCGTAATTGAGTATGCGGTTGAGGTATTTTGAAATGAAACTACTGAGGCAAGAAAATGAAAAAAGCTCTCTTGACTACAACGGCTCTTGTTGCATTAAGCGGTGCAGCATTTGCTGATAGTATAGATGCCGTCGTTGCTGGCGGTACATCGCATCACACCCACTCTGCTGCTACTGTTGAGTTCCATGGTGATGCAAATATTAAGTATAACGTTCCTTTGGTATTGGGTGGCAACAAAGCTGACGGTGTAGTATCATCTGATGTTGATCTTGACGTCACCATGACAAGCCCTGGTTCATATTCAGCTACGGTAAGTTACGGCATGGAAGGTAATGCCATTGCTGGTGCAACTGTTTCTGTGACAACACCAATATTTAACGTTTCTGTTGGAACAATTGACGCACGAGGCGGCGCTAACGGCGGTGCTGACGCTTCTGACCTTTATGCAGATATCGATCATATGACAGGTATTGGTGCAGATGAGGATAGTTCTGACTGGTATGTTGCTCTTCCAAACTTCGGTGGTTGGACAGTAGCGGCTTCTGGTAAGGCAAATATGACAACCACTGCAGATAAGGAAAAGACATCCATCGGTCTTACAGGATCTGTTGGAGGACTTTCCATCACAGCTGGTGGCATGCATAAAAGCGGCGGTGCGTCTGTGTCTACTGCTTTAATGGGTGCGACAGTAAAAGTTGCTATGGCTTCCATTCATAACGGAACTAAGGCAGTGTCAGAGACTGGTGTACAGGTTGATATCCCACTAGGTGGTATGAGCTTGTCTGTGAATTCTACACAAACTGATGGAAACAATAACTGGGGCGCTTCTGTTTCAACAACAGTTGCTGGCTTCGCAATTTCCGCAGGCACAGATAGTGACACTGATAGCCAGTTTAAGATTGCCGGACCAATGGGACCAGTTAGTCTTCACATAGACTGGGATTCATCTGACTCAGCACTAACAACAGCAACCGACGCTACAATCGAAGCTGGTGTTACATACGCTGTTCCAGGTACTAAGGGCACATCGATTTCAGCATCATACTCAAATGATGATGATGATTTCGACGCTGGTACACAAGTTAAGATGGCATTTAAGTTCTAAGAATAGAGTTTAAAAGTAACGAGTTTAGGGGGCTCCTTTTCGGGGCCCCTTTTTTTATTCATTGGTTCAGCATATAGATCGATGCTGTAGCATAATCTCTTACACCTCTGACTAAAACTACATCCTTTAAATGAACGGCCTTTGCGTCTTGCTTTCTAAGCCTCTTTAGGGTGTTTATAATATCTGGTTTTAAACCCAGGCTGATCTTTACAAGGAAGGTTTGTGAAGTAATATTTGACTTTTTTAGAAACGAAAAATGATGCGGGTCACCTTCTAACACATGGGTTTCGTACTGGTTTTTCATAACAGCAGATATTTGACCTGCTTCCATCCAAGTTAGTGCTGCCAGCTTTGGTTGTGAGGGGCCTCGGTTCGCTTCGATCAGGTGTTGTAATGGTTTTTTAATTGGGGTCCAATCAAGAATTTCAAGGGTGTTATCCCAGGCAGGTAATTGCTCTAATCGGTTTGTAAGAAAACCTGTCTGGGCGTGAATGATTAAAAGTCCCAAAAATGGCCAAATAATCAAGACACTCCCAGAAAGAAGTAGTCTCTGAATTTTGCGTTTTGAGTGACCAAGACTTTTTGCTACTATCGGTAATAATAAGAGCCAGCCTGGCATGATCCAGTGAGGAAATGTGTTTTTGCTTGATATAAAAACGAAAGTGAAAACAACTATATTGGGCAGTGCCATCAGTACCAATAACCTATCCAATGGACTAGGACGTTTTATGTGTTTGCTAATTGTGCTAAGATAATCTTTCAGCTTGATTAGAGGTATTAAAAAGATTGGTGGCAAAAGGTAGATTATCATTCCCAGCAACATTTGAATGAAATTACCTATTTGAATGCTGCTGCCTTGGCGGGCCCCATGAAATTGAAAACTGATCCACTGGTTTTGTAAGTTCCAGAGAACTGTTGGCACAGTGCCTAACAAAGCTATGACAAAGCAAAGATAAAAATATGGATTTTTTAAGAAGGCTGTTTTTTTTGGAGATATGAGTAAGACAAGAAGGCAGCCAAATCCAAAAAGGTAGGCCTGGTATTTTGAGGCAAGAGCTAGCGCGAGAGAAATACCCAGAAGAATTAAAAGCAAGTTATCCTTTTCAGATGGTTTATTATGTAATTTAATCACGCATAGCGCAGCGGCAACAATGCCAAAGTTGAGGGGGCCGTCAGGCACAACCAAGAAACCTCCCGAAAACAGGAAGAAGGGCGACAAGTTATAAATGAGTGCAGACCAGATCCCAGTAGTCTGATCCCCGAGTTCTTTTCCGAGTTCAAAAAGAACGAAGGTTGTCCCAAGACCAAACAATAAATAGGGGAGCCTAAAAAGAAAGTAATTTTCTAATCCAAAAAGTTTTGTAAATAGTGAGGAAGACCAAAATCCAATTGGAGGATGATCGAAAAAGGATAAAGAAAATTCTCTCGATACAGCAATCGCATAGGCTTCATCATTAAGAAGCGGCAAATACAATGCAAGTATAATTTTTACTATAAAACAGCAAAAAATGATGAGAGTTAATCTTCTTGATGGTAAGGACATCAGTGCAATCTTATCGTTTATTCAACGAGTTTTCCATGTAAAAATTGAGCTGAAAACAAAGTTCCAAATTGCTCCTAGTAATGAACCTGCTACCGATGCCAGGACCCAAAGCCCTATATTTTCAAAAATAAAGTCGGCAATGGCTACATTAGCTAATGCTCCTGCAGAGCATATGAGATAAAAAGAAAGTAATCCTTTAAGATAATTTTTCCCCGACAGTGAACGGTCCTTGTACGTCAAAAGGTTATTTAAGGAGAAATTGCTTGTCATGGCAATACCGATACTAGCGATGTGAGATTGTAAGAAAGGAAAATCTAAAATGGAATATAGAACAAAAGTTGAAAGAAGTTGGACAAAAATTCCTGAAAAACCAACAATGCCGAATAAAATGAAGCGAATCGATAATAAACCGAAAGAAAGATGTGAGAGAATCAGTCCTAAAAGTTCAAAAGCTACACGGAAATCCATTTTACTTTTGCCAGATTGGCGGCTTTTAAATTCATAGTCTATCTCCTGTATTTCCCACTTTCCTTTGCTTGATGCAATCATATCTGCAAGTATTTTAAATCCATTGTGCTGTAGATTACTAATGATAGGCATAACACTTGATTTTCTAACCATAAAAAAACCGCTCATAGGATCTTTTACCTTTATGCCTAGAGACTTTTGGGTAGACCAAATGGCGAGCCGGCTACCTATTTGCCTGATAGTAGATAGACCGGTCGTTACTTTTCCTTCATCGAAATGACGACTGCCAACAATTAAATCCAAATTTGGATTGCTATTAAATCTTGAGAGCATTTCAGAAAGTTTCTTTTCATCATGCTGCAAGTCGCAATCCATCACAGCAATGAGATCAGACTTAGAAGCTAATATCCCTTCAATACAAGCTCCAGCCAATCCACGTCTTCCAACCCTTAACAACATTGAGACATTAGATTTCTTGGATTCAAGCATTTTAATAGCATCAATTGTGCCATCATCACTATTATCATCGACGAAAAGAACCTCAAAATCTTTTGATAGTAGAGTAGCCTCAATTTTCTCAACTATAATACTGATATTTCCAGCCTCATTAAATGTCGGAATAACGACAGTGAGTTTTGGTAAATTAAATCTATTTTTCACTTGCATTTGCGCCAAAGCTACATCTCTTTAGGGTCTTATCTTGAGGTTAATTATGTTCTAACGGAAAAATTTATGTTCGTAAAATATTACTATTTAAGATGTTTGACCATGTGCCTTATCACTTTACAAGAAAATCATAAGTAGTTTTTTATATTATGAACCAAGGTTTAAGGTTTAATGAGACAGACCTAAGCAAGGTGTATTGATTAACTAATGAAAAAATTATAGTTTGATGTCCTTTCATTTCGTGTTACCGATCAGGAATTATCGATTTGGTTTTAGCCTGACAACTTATAGCAAAGGTGTGAATTGAAATTGGCTATTGGATTAGAGCCAAACATCGGGTACTAAAAAGGTATAGTATAAAGTTTAGAGGTTTGGGAGTTGAAAGTCTTAAAGAATAAAATCATACTCATCCTAGCTTTTTTTCTCTTGGCGGGTTGCCAAACTTCCAGTCAAAAATTGCCCGATTTGCTGACTGGTATATTTAAACCAGGAAAATCACATGAAAATCTAAGTAAAGATGACCCAAAACAAAGTTTTTTTGGTAATTTTCTTGATCGATTTAAACCTAGTAAGATAGAAGACGAGACCATTCGTGTAAGTCAAGCTAACCCTGCTTTTAAAGCTTTTAAACAGTCTAATGCTTTCTATAATATAATGACAGCGGTTAAATCGCATCCCTCTGTTCAGTCGGCCATGTCTAATGTTAAGTCAGCAAAAATGAATATTAGGACTGTGGAGTCAGGGAAAAATACCCAGGTTAATTTTCAAGCACTTAGTGGTGTCAGTAGAGATAATTCTTCAAATACATTTGGAGCAGTCGGTAGTCTGAACATCTCCCGTTTGCTATTTGATTATGGTGCTACAGACAATACGGTGCTTTCTCAGAAAAAACGTTATCAATTGTCCAAGGTTCAAGCAGAAATAGCTGCAGAAACTGTGGCTTTAAGGGGTTATGAGGTATGGATTAATCTGCACCGACAAAAAAAGGTCATGGAGGTTTACAGAGGAGGAATGTCTTTGGCCGAGCCTATTTTAGGTCAGATCAAGACAATTTCCTTGTCAGGTTTAGCTGACAAGGCAATGATTTTAAAGGCACAACAGGATTATTCTAAACTGGAAGTAGCATATTCAAGATCAAGTGCGGAACTTGCAGCAGCGAAGGCCCTGTTTGATGAAGTTTTCCCCAACGGGAGGACAGATGATTTACAGGCTTTGAAAACAAGACAGATAACCCAAGGAAAAATCGCAACAAGTACAATGTTGAAGAAGTCACCAGCGTTAAGAGCTCAGGACTTCTTGATTGATTCTTTTGAGGCGGAGTACAAGACTCTCAAAGCGCAGAAAAATGCCAATGTGTCTATGAGTGCAGGAGTGACGGCACCTGCCAAAGACACCATTAAGGATGGATCTGCTAATGTAGGGATATTGGTTAATTACGTATTTAATGATGGCGGCAGATTGGATTCCCAGATTCTAAGCTTGAAGGAAAAAATAAAAGAAGTCAAAAAACAGAAGCAAGCTATAGAAAGAGAATTAAAATCTCAGTTAAATGTTGCGATTGAGACCTATTTAGGTGTTCAAAAAACTTATGATGCCACACTGGAATTAGTTAATTTGTCAGAGGAAGTTAGGGATACTTCTAAAGATCAACTTGTATCTGGTCGAAGTAAAATACAAGAAGTTCTTAATGCTGAAGTTACTCTAGCTGAAAACAAAATTCAGTTGGTTAATGCAGAGGCAGAATTAAAATTAGCAAGTTATCGCATTAGGGCTTTGACCCATGGTCTCACTAAAGAAATTGGCTGGAAGCCGTTCTAATAGTAAATTAGCAGTGAATTTTAGAAAGAGTGAAATGAAACCAATAGGGTCTATCAAACCAATCAAAAAGCCTTTTGGGGCTGAAAAAAAGTCAGCTCAAAAAACAAAGAAGGAAAATGCACCTAAGGATGAAGCCTTGGATACGTCTGATAATGCAAGCCAAGAAATGTCCTTACTTGCTAGTTTGCAGATCCTCCTTCGTATAAATAGCGTGGAGCGTAGTATATCGTCTATTAGGGATATGGCAGATTTAACGGAAGGTGAATTTGGTTACTCCGATGCTGTTTCTGCTCTTGAAAACTTGGAATTCTCAGCAAATGTAGGGCAACTGAGATTACGCAAGTTAACCCAGGGCCATTGCCCTGCAATCGTAGAACTTAAGGGTGGAAAAACAGCTGTCCTGACCAAGGTCGATCCGAAAAAAGAATATGTCTTATATGATGAAAGTGTGGATGGAAAATTCACTACATATTCAGAAAAAGACTTTGGAAAAATTTATAATGGTGGATTGCTTTTAGTGCGAAACAGGCGCCAGCAAAGAGATTCAGATAAAACAAAAAAAATTAATTGGTTTTGGAGTTCTCTCACACAAAGTAAGTGGACTTATGCGCAAGTCATATTAGCTGCAGCCGTGTCCAATTTCTTGGGACTTTCTTCATCTTTGTTTATCATGGTTGTCTATGATCGCGTGGTGCCAAATCAAGCTATAGAATCTCTCATTGCACTCACTATTGGGGTGCTCATAGCCTTGGGCTTTGATTTTATGATTAAAATGTTGAGAGCAAATTTTATTGATCGGGCAGGTAAAAGAGCAGACTCTAGAATGTCTCGATTGATTTTTAATCAACTTATGACTATGAATCTTGCTACAAAAAATGATAAGTCTGGGGCTCTGGCAAGTACTGTCCGTGAGTTTGAAAGCTTGAGAGATTTCTTTACTTCCGCCACGTTAGTGGCCGTTGTGGACTTACCTTTCATATTTCTTTTTATTTATATCATTTCCCTTATCGGAGGGCCGTTGGCTATGATACCTTTGGCCTGTGTTCCCATAGTAATGTTTACTGGCATTTTGGTGCAGCCATTTCTAGCAAAATTAAGTGTTGAAGGAATGAAAAGTGGTATGTCCAAGCAAGGTGTATTAGTTGAAACGCTGAATGGGCTTGAAACCATTAAGGCTACAGGATCGGCAGGCTTAATGCGTAAAAGGTTTGAGGAAGCTAGCAATTCTCAGTCAGATTTGGGGTTCAAAAGCCGAATGATTTCTCAGTTTGCTATCAATTCGGCTGCTTCGGTTCAGCAGTTTGCTCAAATTGCAATTATCTTCTATGGCGTGTTTCTTATACAAGATGGAATAGTGACTATGGGGGCACTTATCGCCGTTGTGATTTTGTGTGGTAGAACGTTGGCCCCCTTGGGTCAATTGGCTAATGCTTTGACCCGGGTAAATTCGGCGCGCACGGCATACAAGTCAATCAATGATTTGATGAGCAAGCGAAAGGATGGCGCGAATATAGAAAACCCTTTGAGTCGACCGGAACTAAAGGGTGAGGTAGAATTTAAAAACGTTTCATTTACTTACCCAGGAGCAACCGAACCAACGCTGCGGGATTTAAGTTTTAAAATCCAACCTGGAGAAAAGGTGGCTATCTTAGGTAAAATGGGTTCTGGAAAATCGACGATCGCAAGATTGCTTTCGGGATTATATGAACCAGATGTTGGATCCATCCTTATCGATGGCGTGGATATTAGGCAGATAGATTCTGCTGATTTGAGAAGAAATGTTGGTTTCATGCTACAAGATACCTGGCTTTTTTCGGGATCGATAAAAGAAAATATCCAAATGGGTTTTGTCCAATACGCTGATGAGCATATTCTTGAGGTAGCTAGGATTGCAGGAGTGGATGAGTTTGTGAGACAAAATCCTTTAGGATATGACTTTCAATTAAAGGAAAGAGGAGAAGGTTTATCAGGAGGTCAAAAGCAGTCGATTAATCTAGCAAGATCAATCTTGCATCAACCCTCACTACTGATTCTTGATGAGCCTACGAGTTCTATGGATACAGCTACCGAAAAAATGGTTCTAGATAACCTTTCTTCTTGGATGGAAGAAAAAACTTTAATAGCCATCACTCATCGGAATACTCTTGTTAAATTAGCATCACGTGTTTTAGTCATTGATCGCGGGTTACTGGTTGCGGATGACACTCCGGAAAAACTTATGGCATCAGGCTAGATTTAGGAATTTTAAAATGTCGGCAACAGATTTTAATAAATTATCTAAAGAATTGTCTGGATCCACGGGTATATTTGGCTCGCTATTGCTTTTCGTGGTTATTTCTCTTGTTGCAATTTTACTGTTTTGGGCAAGTGTTACAGAGTTGGATAATGTAACAAGAGGCCAAGGAAAAATTGTTTCATCTTTGCAGAATCAATTGGTTCAAACGTCTGAAGGAGGAGTTATTCAGGCTCGATTTGTTGAAACAGGCGAGAAGGTGACGAAGGGAGAAATTCTTTTTGAAATAGACCCAATCGATGCTAAAACTTCTTACGATCAGGCTCTTCAAAGGCTGGCAAGTTTAAAAATTCAGGAGTCCAGACTTTCGGCAGAAGTTTTGGGACAAGAGCCAAAATTTTCAAATGAGTTGATGAATATGGCTCCAACAGTTGTGACTGTGGAGCGGGCTCTTTTTTCTGCAAGAAAAGCTGATCTCAATGCACAACTTTCTGTTTTGCGGCAACAACTGATTCAGAGAAAACAGCAGCTTAATGAAGTTGATGTTACCATCACTACAACAGAAGAGACTTTGCAATTCGTTGAAAAGCAAATATCAATTGTTGAACCTTTAGTTAAGCTGCAACAATACCCAGAAACAGAGCTTTTAACCTTACAAAGGCAGGCGAAAGATTTTGAAGGTAAAATAGAGGGTTCTATTGCCTCAAAACTAAGGTTTGAAACTTCAATTTTGGAAGTTCAAGATCAAATCACTTCAGCCAAACAAACTTATACGACGAAGAGCCAAACGGAATTATCTGACATTATTTCTCAAATAGCTGAAGTGGAGTCTCGGATACCAGCGCTTGAAGATAGGTTAGCTCGAACTCAATTAAAGTCTCCAGTTGATGGAGTGATTAACCGGTTAAATTTTGAAACATTAGGAGGCTTTGTCAAGCCTGGGGATATCGTTTTAGAAATTGTTCCAACAGGAGATGATTTAATTGTTGAAGGAAAAATTGATCCAAAGGACATAGCCTATATTCAACCTAAGCAGGCTGTGCGCATCAGTTTGACAGCTTATGATGCTTCCCGTTACGGAACCATTGATGGAGAGGTCCTAAAGGTTTCAGCAGATGCTGTTGAAGACAAAGCCACGGGGGCAACTTATTATTTGGTTGATGTATCGATAGACACGACCCTATACGAGGACGATGGATCTGAGATAGAAATATTACCCGGAATGGTTGCTTCTGTTGACGTGCTAGCTGGTAAAAGAACTATTCTGGATTATTTATGGCAACCTATGGCTAAAGTCAAAGAGAGAGCATTTACTGATTAATCGGGTTCATTCCATGAGATTTTTTCGTTTTTCAGGATATTTAATATTAGCTTTAGCATTGCTGCTGGGACCCTTATATGGTGCAGGAAGAATTATCTTACCTGAATGGATTAAAGGTCAAATGGCTTCAGCACTGCCAAGCGGTGCTAAATTGTCGATTGGAGAAATGTTTTCAACGGCAAAAATGGGTGTTCTTTACAAGAACTTTGTTTTTGAATTGGAGGATGGTTCTTTAAGCATTAGCGCTGACGATTTACTAATCGAACCCAACTTAAGTTTTTCGAAACCGGCTAATATATCCATTGGCAAAGGTTTGGTGAAAAGCGGTGAAACGGATGTTTTTATTAAAGACTTTAATGCCGCGGTAGTCTTGGGAAATGTAAAAGCGTCAGAGCTTTCCCTTTTTGGTAAAATTAAAGAAATAGGAGGCGAAGAAAAAACAATTTTGTCAAATATTGATTTTCTTATTCAGGGGTTATCTTCTCTTGAAAAAAAAATAACGGCTAATGCAAAACATCTTAATCTAAAATTAATGGCTCCCAAAGGTCCAGTTTCAGTGGATCTTTCTGACATAAACTTAAAAGCTAGTCTCGGTAAGGCCTTGAGTTTAGCTTTGTCTGCGGATCAATCAAAACTTGACCTAAGCTCTTTGGGCGCGGGGAACCCAAATCGAATCCTAAATGGAAAAAAAGTGTTCATCGATGTGAACTTACTTGAAGGCGAGCATTGGACTTTGCCCGTAAAGGCTAAAATTGAGGAGTTATCCTCACCCGTTGGGCGTCTTGGATCCAGCCTGAAACTTCAGGCAAAAGGAATTTGGAAATATGCTCAACAGCGGTGTTCCTTATCTGGTATCATGGCGGGTAACCCGGAATGTGGAAAAATGACTGATGTTGTGG
>PACC02000010.1 GCA_002699695.2 Paracoccaceae bacterium
GCCTTGGTACTTGTTCAATAATAGCAACACGACTTTTTTTAAATTCTCCTTTCTTAAGTAATTTAAAACTATAGTCATTTAGTTTGCCAGTTTCCTGGTCCTGATTAGTGAATTCTGAGCCAAAAATGGATACTGGCTCTGAATCTGCATCGGAGTTTGATGAAACAATTCTCTTAACCTTACCTAAAGCTGACAAGTACAACCAAGTTTCATTATCTCTTCCCATTTCGTCGTAGGTGTATACAAGCATTCCGACGCCTTTCTCGGCAGGTGGTTCACGGATGAAAGCTATACTCTTAGTATCTTTACGATTCAGTCCCGTATTGATTGCCACACTCTCAATTACTTTTATTGTAGGCGATTGTGTGCATTTTATTTTTTTATTCTTAACTCCATATTTACATGTGGACATTTTTAGTAGGGAAAAAACTGACTCATTACGTTCTCTTGAGTTAGCGTCGACTCTTTCCATAATTTCACGCCCAGTTTTAGCATAGCAGAACCCAGACATAACGGCACTTATGGCAATAGAAAATATTAAGAATTTGAATTTTGTGTGCATTAGATTTCCATCTTACTATTACTACTTAGAGAAACACCAAATTTTGGTTTGAAAACATGAATAAGGGCGGGCAAAAATAGTAAATCACAAATTAATGCTACAAAAATTGCAAAGGAACCAAATATTCCTACCCTTGCAATGCCTAGATAATCAGAAAACCCCAGCAGTAGAAAAGATGAGCCTAAGATTAAAGTTGTAAATGTTACAGCTCGGCCAACTTCTTCAATAGTATGCTTTAACGCATCATCTACTTTGTGACCTCTTGATAAATTCATCCTATAGTGGGTCACGAAATGTATTGTATCATCGACAGCTATTCCAATTATAAGCGGTGCGATCATGAGAGTATCTACGTCTAACGGTATCCCAAGCAAACCCATTAACCCAAAAGCTGAAACAGATGGGAGAATATTTGGAATTATACTTAGAACTCCCCCACTAACCGAACCTAATGTAACAAGCAATATTGCTGAAATAACTATAACAGCTAAAGACAAAGATCTATACTGGCTTTTAGCCAATACATCCCCCATCTGTAGCATTAAAGCATATGTCCCGGTCACACCATAATCCATCTCAGGGTACTTGGGTCTAAGTGGCTCTAATGTTCTTTTTAAATCAATCTCTAGGTCTGAAAAAAGCTGATTGTATTCACTGCTGCTAGCATTTCTTAATTGGATAGTAACATGGCTTTGAGAAAAATCATCGGACACGATTCTTCTTCTTTTTTCAGGGTTTGAATTATTAAATAGGGAAAGCAATTGAACAACAGCAATNGAATTATCTGGGAGTGAATAGCCATTTTNATTNCCACCCANTGTTNTATTTANTTGGATTACTATATCACTTAGTGANTAAGTTCTGATCACATGGGTTTCATACTTTGTTTCCATTAGATTTTGGAATCTTGATATTGTTTCAAGCACATCAACATCAGTGAAACCATCGGAAGATTTCAGATCAATCATGATTTCCATGGAACCNGTCCCAGCCATTTTTTGATCCACAATATTATAAGTTTTTANGAGTTTGGTATCTTCTTTAAATAACTCCAACAGATTTGTATCGATTGTNAGCNTTGATANACCAATGCCACACATAGCAAGNAGGAACAAAAAACAAACAATGATGGGAATTCTAAATTTGAAAGATAACTCCGGTACTCTTGACAAAAGTTTTGGTAACCACTCTGCAGTTAAAAGCCATAAAATGCCTGTNCTCTTCAAAATACTNTGCATAAAATTGATTGGTCGTGAAATAAAAAATATCAAAAAGGTTCNNTTAGTATTTTTTGATTTTGAATTCTTATAAGGATGCCAAAAGTCGAGTAAAATTGGAAAAATGAGNAGNGTGAAAAGAAAAGCTAATAGTACNCCTANTGCAGATGANANTCCAAAGGCAANAAAATGACCTAGGCCGCTCATTGCAATTANTANCATAGCAGACATCGTGGTAATNCTCGTCAANAAAATAGGCACNCCAGTTTTCTGATAAGCCATTTTNATTGCCTGATCATGATTGATATCTCTTTGTCTAAACAAGGTNTATTCGCTTAAAACATGAACNCAATCAGCTATCCCAATTCCTAAAATTAACATTACGGTTAGTGCAANAAGCTGNGTAGAGGNTATTCCGAGCCACGCCATNCCACCAAAAACCCAGATGNNACAACTNGCTATACACGTAACAGTCCAAAANACNGCAGAGCTTGATTTAAACAGGCTGAAAAGNAGAAGAACTATCAATAATAATCCTACTANAGCAAGNGTTCCTGCTTGCTCNAGGATCTCATATGCCATATCTGACATTGGTGCTGATCCNATAGGATAAAATTCGAATTCTGAAGAATACTTTTGGAACAANCTATTCAAAGGAANCATGAAGTTTGANTATTCACTTGGNTCAGTNGGTTTGTANATTNTTTCTTCTAAATTAGCTGTTTCATCAACATCCATTTCAAAATTATCAAGTGCTTCATCNAACTTATCCATTATTGCTTCGGTTTCAGCANTNTGTACTTCAGCAANACGAACAGTGCCGAAATTNGTTTTTAGTACAATTCCTCCNAAATCCCCTTCTTCAGAAAAAAGTAGAAGTCTTAAANTTNTTTGANCTTTTGCAACTTTAGAGATTTTTCTCGCTAGTCGTTCATTGATCTGGATATTNCNTGGAATAATGTAACGACTTATNAGGTTTTCACCATCATCANTCTCATAGCGNTCATTAGCTAAAGATTGCACATCTATGATNCGATTTAGCCCTTCCAGGNCATTTTCTGCTAATCCCAATTCATTTGGGTCAAGTAGGTTCAAATTCTCAAGATCNTTNGTAAGAGCNANCAAGGTNNTCAGAGAAGATGGTGAAAATATGTNACCATCTTTTGCCNTGTAAACGATAAANACACCATCATCACTTCCAAATTGATCTTTAAANTTNTTAAGGGATTTTATTGANGGATCATCCTTTGGAAGCCAGGTTTCAAGACTAGAGTCTAANTGAAANCNTGGAATACCTNCTGNAAAAAAGATGGTNCCNAGAAGAAAAAGGNNTATNCCAAAATATCTATAGGGNCTTATTCTAGNNGGNAAATTTCCNAAATATTCNGANAAAAANAAGCTTAATGAGGTAAAAAAATTCGANGAACTNTGCATAATTTCTCTGAAGGGATCTTANTTAATAAATANNGTTTNATCAATAAATAGTTAATTTTNTAATCTCGGNTGCGAGCGCTTCAAAGAGGAANATNTTAGNATAAGATGACNTTGAAAGTAATTGGTNTGCTNCTNCNAAGAAGCGGAGTTTATTTNTCTTCNTTGGNGGNAAATTCTTTTANAGAAAGTTTTAAGTCTTNCCTTTTCAAAAGGCATTTTATGGTTCATCNTTGTTNCANTACTANNTNTANTTTCNAATAGCNAAGAATCAAAGNACTNCGGAAATAGTTATGATTTTGAAAACTNAACCTCTTCATCCTACGTTTGGTNTAATTGTNGATAACATTAATTTGGATNANGTAACCAAAGAAAATCTCTATCCAGAAATCCGTAATTTATTTGAAAAGCATTCAGCAGTGCTTTTTACNGATCAGATATTTTCTGAAGAGACACATATACGATTTGCCAAATTATTTGGAACCTTAGAGAATCGAGAGGAAATGGCTACAAATTCAAAAGTGGAATTTGAGTTACCCAAAGTATCCAATCAAAGTAACGAGAGTTCAGTGTATGGTGAATTTGATATGGAAACCCTTGATTTAAAAGGAAATATGCTGTGGCATACGGATAGTACATTTCTTCCAGTTCCTGCATTAGCTAACATCATTGCCGCTAAAGTTATTCCTTCATCAGGTGGCCAAACAGAACTGGTTTCTACTAGAGTAGCTCTTAAGGATTTGCCAAAAATACTGTACAAAAAAATACATAATAAAAAGCTTTGGCACAGTCTTTCCCATTCTAGAAAAAAAATTCATCCAGACTTAGCAAAGAAAGAGCACATTGCCCGTTGGGTGCCCCAAAAGTGGAACTCTATCTTAAAGAACCCGATTACGGGAGAGAATTCAATATATGTGGCTTCTCATGCATTTAAGATTGAGGGGGCGACAGAACCAGAGTCTGAGAAAATTATAGATGACATTATTGAGTTCTGCACTCAGGAACAATATGTATATTCGCATAGTTGGACGGTAGGCGATGTATTAATCTGGGATGAACGTGCGATTTTACATCGAGGTAGGCCCTGGCCCTATTCCGAACCTAGGACACTGGCAAGCATTTGTGTTTCTTTAAGTGATATAGATGTTTTGACTCTCATGTGAACTTGGCTAGACGGAGTCAGAACATTTCTTTCGCCAATCATAGAATTTTCTCATAAAGTATGGTTTGACTATCAAGTATATTGTAGGTGTGCGAGGCTAATAGCTGGATCAATTGCACAAAAAGACATCTTTGACGTGGCTTCAATAAAATGAAAGTTCTCATAGTTTGCTAATATTTTCTTTGGCAGTTTTTTTCCTTATAATTACACCAGGACCAGGTGTCCTTTCGACTGCAGGTGTTGGGGCTGCATACGGACTGAAACCGGGCATTAAATATATTTTTGGACTTTTTCTCGGTACCAATTTAGTGGCTTTGATAGTGGTATCGGGGCTAGCTACTGTCATATTTTCCTTTCCATATGTAAGAACCATTCTTTTATTTTTGTCATCTTCCTACATAATTTATCTGGCAATAAGAATTTGTTTTCATGGTTCAGATATTCGTTTTTTAAAATCCCATTTGGCTCCAGGTGTATTGCAAGGAGTGATTTTGCAGTTAATTAATCCAAAGGCTTATGTTGTGAACTTAGCTTTTTATTCGGGATTTGGATTTTATCCAACAAATTTCATTATTGAAGTCCTATTAAAGTTGTTGATTAGTAACTTAATTTGGATTCCGATTCATTTTTTGTGGCTATATGCGGGGGTTTTATTTTACGAGTTACCAATGAATAGAAGTAGCAAGTTTGTTGTGCGGATCATTATGTCTTTAAGTCTAATTTTTGTGGTCTCTCTTTCAATTCACTCTATGGTAGGTTGAATACTAGCAGTAAATAAGAATGGCAAAATTTAATTAAAGAATTGGGTAATTAGGACCTTTTATTTCTAGTAGTTATTTTCCAAACAGCTATTTCAGTTTTATCATTGGATATGAGATAGGTTTCAAAAGCAATTTGTGGCAATGTATTGTGCAGGTTTAATGCACTCATTGAGATTCTCCCGCAGTGATTAAATGCTAGGCTAGAGGTGGTGGACAAAATAACAGTGAAGTTTTACATTTAACAATGTGATGATTTGTCTCTGCAACTTCTTGTGGCATAGAAAGTATTACTCTTCTCACTCCTTCTTGGCGCTAACCAAGTCAATAGCCTGGGTCAAATCTTTTAAAATATCATCGATGTGCTCTAAGCCAACGGATAACCGAATGTAACCGGGAGTTACACCTGTTTTTATCTGATCTTCTTCCGAAAGTTGGGAATGTGTGGTGCTAGCTGGATGGATAGCTAAAGTCCTCGCATCACCGATATTCGCTACATGATAAATCATTTTCAGATTGTCTATAAATTGTTGCCCTGCTTCTTTACCCCCTTTTAACTCAAACCCGACTAAAGGCCCAAATCCAGTTTTTAAATACTTTTGGACCCTACGTTTGTTTTCACCGGTTGAATTTATATTAGGATAAATTACCTTACTTATTTCACTCCTTAGACTTAAGAAATAGGCTACTTTTTCTGCATTTGACTGATGGACTTTGTACCTTAGAGGCAATGTTTCTAATCCTTGGATAAGGTTAAAGGAATTAGTTGGAGAAATTGAAGAACCTAAATCACGAAGAAGAACAAACCTGGCCCTCACTAAATAGGCAATAGGGAGTCCCAATACCTCGGGAACTGCTTTACCAAATGTGATGCCCCAGTAACTGGGATCTGGTTCATTCAACAAAGGGTGTCTTTTAGGGTTTAGTGTCCAGTCAAATTTACCACTGTCAATTATAGCACCACCAATTGAACTACCATGACCTCCGATGAATTTAGTCAATGAATGTACTACAATTGCAGCTCCATGTTCTATGGGTTTGCAGGTTATTGGTGCTGCTGTATTATCTATTATTAAGGGAATATTAAACTCTTTGCCTATATTGGAAGTTTCTTGAATTGGGAAAACATTAAGTTTCGGGTTTGGAAGAGTTTCTGCATAGTATGCTCTGGTTTTATTATCGGTTAGCTTCCTAAAGTTTTCAGGATCTTTAGGGTCAGCAAACCTAACTTCTATCCCTAACTGTTTAAATGTATTTGCAAATAAATTCCAACTCCCTCCATATAAATCTGTAGAGGAAACGATGTTGTCTCCCGATTTGCATAGATTTTGAATGGCATAAGCGGATGCTGCTTGCCCGGAGGAAACCGCGAGTGCTGCTACACCACCTTCAAGAACGGCAAGACGTTCTTCCAAAACCGCGGTAGTCGGGTTCATTATTCTAGTATATATATTTCCTAATTCCTTAAAGCCAAACAAGTTGCTTGCATTCGTAGTATTATAGAATTGATAGCTTGTGGTTTGATATATGGGAACTGCAACTGAATTAGTGGTTTCATCTTTCCTGTAGTTTCCCGCGTGCAAAACTATAGTTTCTGGATGTATCGAAGTGGTTGGCATAGAGAATTTCCTTTATAGGTCTAAGTTTTCTGAAACGTGAATGCATTGATATTTCCAGTAACTTAAAACAGAATTTTGTTCTGTGAATCAAATAAAATAATCACATAAATTCTAAATATTTTTTTTTTATTTATTAAATAAGAAAAATATTCTATCTTTGATTAGAATAAAAGAATATATTCCTTGGGAAAAAAAGTGCTAGACCGTGGATAAAATTGATCAAAAAATACTTGCCATCATTCAAGAGGACATCTCAGTGCCTTTAGGTGAGGTTGCCAGAAGAGTAGGCCTTTCTAAGACCCCATGTTGGAACAGAATTAAAACTATGGAGGAAAAGGGAATTATCCTTAATAAGGTAGCAATATTAGACAACTCAAAAATCAATTTACCTATTGTTGTTTTTCTCTCCCTTTCTGTTAGTCATCACACCAAGGATTGGGTTGATAAGTTTGCTGAAGCTATAAAAAAACATAGCCAGATAATTGAAGTACATCGCGTCACTGGATCTGACATTGATTATCTCTTAAAAATAGTAGCCTCGTCCGTTGAAAACTATGATGAATTTCAGCAAAAATTAATCAATCAATTTGAATTTAGTAATATGTCCTCAAGTATATCTCTCAAGATAATGAAAAAAACCAATATATTACCGCTGGATCATTTAGGTTAGAAAGTGAGAGTTGTATCTTTGTGCTAAGATTTACTTGTAATTAGTAGCTTTTTAAGAACTTTTTTCCATTTTGGGTGCTGAGTATTTTTTTTCTGAAAAAATTTGCCGATCTTTTGCTCGGCGAGATTTTCGCCTTTGCTTAGAATTTTGTTGCTGAGGTAGGGATCTTCTTTTATTTAGGCCTTTAGGCGATTGATCCAATAAAACTGCTTTCAATCCAGCTTCAAGTTCATTGTTTTTGCCCAAACACTGTAAGAATTTGTCCAAAGTGCGGGAGTTTATTTCCACAAAAGACTCATTTTTACGTATTTTTATAGACCCAACATCTTTTTTATTTATTTTTCCTACCCTATTTAATTTTGATAATAGCCAGCGCGGATCAGCTTTCTGGTCACTTCCTACTGATAGTTTAAACCATGCGCTATTTTTAAACTCATCACGTGCCATTTTTTTTGCTTTAGTGTTGATTTCATCAACTTCCTGTATGTCATCGGGAGCAAATTTATCTTTTCTAAATCTACGGATTAAGGCTCTAGCTATCTCTTCAGGACTATGTTTTTCAACCAGTAAAGATATTAAATTATTTTCCTCAGCTGTAGGATTATCTGAGGTCATCAGATCCAGGAGGATTCTTTCATTATCTAATTTTAGAATGTCTTCGCGGTTGGGAGGTTTCTGCCAGATTGCTTTTATCTGAGCGCTATCAAGTAACCGCTGTACTTTTTTTCCTGATTCAGAGGGAACTATTAAAGCGCTAATACCCTTATTGCCAGCCCTTCCTGTTCGACCACTACGATGCAATAGGGATTCCTTAGTTTTTGGTAAGTCTGCATGAATTACTAACTCCAGATTTGGAAGATCAATTCCTCGTGCCGCCACATCAGTGGCCACACAAACTTTTGACTGACCATTTCTTATGGAGCGTAATGCATTCAGGCGTTCTTTCTGACTTAATTCTCCTGAAATAGATACTACTGAAAAACCTCTGTTGTTTAAACGGGCTGCCAAATGGTTAACATTGGCACGTGTGCCACAAAATACTAAAGCATTGGTTGCGTCATGATACCTTAAAATATTCATAATAGCATGCTCTGTATCACGCGGAGCTACTGTGACTGCGTGATACTCGATATCTAGATGTTGCTCATTCTTCACTAGTGTGGAAATTCTTAAGGCATTGTTTTGGTATCGTGAGGCTAATTTTTCTATTCCTTTGGAAATTGTAGCAGAGAATAACAAGGTTCTTCTATTGTTAGGGGTACTGTGAAGAATGAATTCCAGCTCTTCTCTAAAGCCTAAATTTAACATTTCGTCGGCCTCATCTAAAACGACCACGCACAGGGCTGATAGATCTAAGATTCCTCTTTCAATATAATCTTTTAGGCGCCCTGGTGTCCCAAGGACAATATTAGGGTTTTTATTTAAATTACGTTTTTCGGTCCTCATATCCATCCCGCCAACGCAAGAGGCAATAGAGATAGAGGTCTTTGCATACAGCCATTCCAATTCGCTTCTTACTTGCAATGCTAATTCTCTCGTCGGCGCAATAACTAATGCACTGGGCAACCGATTAGAAATAACCTTAGACTTTTTGTCCAAAAGGTTTGAAGAAATTGATAATCCAAAAGCGACAGTTTTTCCTGATCCGGTCTGCGCAGATACTAGTGCATCTTTCCCAATCATTTCATTTGTTAAAACAGCTTCCTGGATTGGCGTTAATGTTTTGTATCCACGAAGATCTAGGTTGGCAACCAACTGGGGGGCCACGGGTATGGAATTTTTCATTTCTGGGCTTTCAAATCTTCGGGAATTTCTTAATGAATCATGATTTTATTGGTAACCGCTAAGAGGCCTATATTCTCTTACAGATTAAATGTCGAGTATGAACGTACTAATGGGGTCTTTAAATCTTTCTCCTGTATTACAAATAAAGATGATTCTGAGCTGGATAAATAAGTACCTTCAACCTGACGCGAGGTCATCGTTGCGTAATATAAGACTAAATATTATAAATTGGGGCATGCAAGTGATCACTAGCTCTGGGGGGGGGGATGAGGTTTATGTTTTCTTCCCATATGTTGCCTCATTTCATTCCTATTTGACTGTAGAAATACCTCCCCCGACACAAACCACAAATAATTTTAATTTCAATCAAATTATAATATAAGTTCTCACCACTTTTCCCAGCTTAAGATGGACTTTAAGGGCAGAAAAAAAATGGTGGAGACTTAGAGCACTGGTCTTTTCATTTAAATAATTTTCGGTCATGATTCAATTATGAAAAGTGATTTTATCATCGTTGGTGGTGGTTCAGCAGGGGCAGTTTTAGCATCTCGTCTAAGCGAAAATCATAATAATTCTGTAATATTATTGGAGGCAGGCGGAGCTGGTAGAGGAATTTTGTGTCGGGCACCAGCCGGTGGTTTACTTATGCTGCGGGATAAACCAAAGATTAATAACTGGGCTTTTGAGACCGTTCCACAAAATGGACTGAATGGAAGGACAGGGTACCAGCCTAGAGGAAAAGTTTTGGGTGGGTCCAGTACAATCAATGCCATGTTGTACTTGCGAGGTCAGAAGGAAGATTATGATAATTGGGCCAATCAAGGAAATTCTGGATGGAGTTGGAAGGAAGTATTACCGTATTTCAAGAAAGCCGAAAATAATGTTCGAGGTGAAAGTAGATATCATGGAATTAAGGGACCACTGCAGGTCTCAGAACAAAAAGCACCACGAGCAATTTCACAGGCGTATATTGATTCATGTAATAACATGCAGATCAAACTTACCAAAGACTTTAACACTGGCAATAATGAAGGTGCTGGTTTTTGGCAGTCCACCATTTTCCATTCTGTTGAAAAAAATGGGGAAAGATGTTCATCATCGGCGGGTTATTTAAGCCCTATTATTGATAAGAGAAAAAATCTCAAAATATTTACTCATGCCCATGCGACAAAGATTTTGTTCAAAGGAAAAAGAGCCATTGGTGTTGCCTATTTACATGAGAAGAAAAGCAAAAAGATTTTTGCAGGCAAGCAGGTTATAATTTGTGGTGGGACTTTCAAATCGCCTCAGCTTTTGCAGTTGTCTGGGGTAGGGGCCTCAGAAGATCTTCAGAAGCATGGAGTGAAAATGGTACTTGAATTACCTGGAGTGGGAAAAAACCTTCAGGACCATCTTGATTTTACTCTTGCTTATAAAAGTAAAAATACTGACATGCTGGGCATCACTTTTGGTTGCGCGTTGAAGATGATAGGAGAAACATTCAAGTGGATTAGACATGGTAATTCAATGATCGCTTCTTCGTTATCAGAATCTGGTAGTTTTTTTAAAACAGACCCTTCATTAGATAGGCCCGATGTCCAAAACCACTTTGTCATAGCATTGGTTGATGATCACTTACGAAAACTTCATTTGGGTTATGGATATTCCTGTCACGTATGTCTTCTCCGACCATATTCTAGAGGGGAAGTCTTTTTAACATCTTCAAACCCAATGGATTCTCCTGGAATTAACCCTAGATTTCTTAGCGATGAGCGTGATTTGACGACATTAATAAAGGGAGCAAAGATCACTCAAAAAATTTTAGAGACGCCGCCTATCAATGAATATAATAAGAAAGAAATTTTTGGTGTTACAGGTGCAATCAATGATTCCGAATGGGAACAACATATTCGAAGTCGAGCTGATACTATTTATCATCCAGTAGGAACTTGCAAAATGGGGCAAGATTCAATGTCTGTGGTAGATCATAGGTTAATGGTTAGAGGACTAGAGGGAATTCGAGTTGCAGATGCCTCTATTATGCCTTCCATTACTTCAGGTAACACAAACGCTCCAACAATTATGATTGGGGAAAAATGTGCTGATTTGATTAAGGAAGATTTTTGTTAAACCTAGATATTAATCGTAGTACCTCACCTTAGTAGAAAGACTTCTAATCTCTGCTAGTCATGTGCTAAATTTAAGCATTATGAACAGTTTGTCTCAAAAACACCAGGTAAAGAAACCTCTAGAAGTTCTAGATCAGGGCTTGCGTCTCTATATGCAGTATTCATATTTGGAGGAATAACAAAGGCATCTCCAGGTGATAAATTAAAGGGTTCTTTATCTTCACCTTCCAGAGTCATTGAACCTTCCATCACAAATGTAAAAAGTATGTCGCTCGAATGCCAACTTTTGCAGGTTTCTTTTCCATTAGGTCGTATGACTTCTACCCCAGCGATATTCTGGGTGTTCTGGGCTATGGTAGTGTCTCTGGATACAAACCCTGGGATACGAAAATCTTTCCAGGCAGCCTCATCAGCTTTGTGGTGCACGAACTTTTGATTTTGGAAAAGTCGTTCAGGATTTTCTGAGCCATTTGGTAACTCCATATCATGATCAATTGTTGTTATATGCTCAGCTGGTACGCCGATTTCAATCACTTCTATATTTTCGCTGGCGTAGAGTACCTTATGCCGTATCTCCGGAGGTTGGATTACGCAATTGCCAGCAAATAATCGAATAGGTTTACCCTGGTCTTCATATATAAGATCAACCCAACCTCGGTAGCAGAAAATTAATTGAAAGCCGACACTATGATAGTGCACGGTATCTGGAACAGGACCTCCATCAGGAATTCTAATATGACTCGCGATAATTGAACCACCTAGCCGATCCGGAATGAGGTCGCGATAATGCATACCCGCGCGACCAATTATCCAGGGTGCTTGATCTGCTAATCTTCTTACTACAAAGCTATGTTGGGTTGTTGGTAATATTAGGGGAGGGTTCAAAGAGTCAATCTCAATTGTGGTTCCATTAGGTGCTTTTAGATGACGTTTACCAGTTGCAAAATCATCAGGTTTTTCACATAAAATCCGTATTTTTCCTGGAGGGACATCAGCATTTTTCTCAATGCGCACCCTGATACCGTGGCCTGAAAAAACTGCCACAGTCGGGTCATCAGCTGGATAAATTGTGTCCATGCGCATTCCTAATATTTCGGTGTAAAACGGAATATCATCACGTAACTCCTGGGTAGGAAGTATAATCTCGGCATTAATTTTTGACATGATTGTCCTCCATAGCCAGATCAAAAGTTCACTTATTATTTGCTATAACATCTTCTTATAGCTTACCATTTACCTGCATACCAGAACGCAAAAGATGCAACATTAGATTCTAATTCTGGTTGAAAGCGACCAGGCAGCGCATCGCTGCAAGACATTCCACGTTGTTGGTTCATGAGGGCTGGAATATCTTCATCTAAAGCTTTGTCTAATCGGTCGAAATATTGGAATGATTTCTTTTTGAAATCCTTCAATTTTGTAGAATGCAAAGGAAAACATGCTGTTTGGTATACTTGGCATCTATTTGGACCCATAGGATAGGCTTCGTAACACCACATTGCGTCCTTATTAGCGGCAAAAGTTATATTAGGAAATAACCAGGTATAGCGTGCACCCATTTTTGCCTCATCATCTAATCCAGGTATGTCAGGTAAGGCGTGATCTTGTGATCCTTCAAGTAAACCGCCTGTACCTACTGTCAAACCAAATTGGGTGGCAAAATTACCGGTCACCTCATCTGCGGGTTCTGGCTTTTTGTAAATACTGTTCACTGAGTTTGGATGTACGAAGGGTAGATGGTAATATTCATTGAAGACCTCAAGAAACATTTTCCAATTGCAATCAACAATTATTTCTCTGCGGCGAACGGTTACCAATTTTTCAAGTGACCAAGGTTTGTGAAAGTTGGCAAAATTGCCAAGGTGTTTATCTATGCTTGGCGTATCCTTAGAGAGCGAAACAAAAATGAATCCAAAACGTTCTTCTGCTAGGTATGAGATCAGTCCATTGTTGTCTTTTTTGAAACCAACCGCACTGGTCATATTGGGAGCGGAAATTAATTTTCCTTCCAGATCATAAAACCAAGAATGGAAAGGGCATCTTAATCCCTTACAAGTACCGTGCCCGTCAATGATACGGGCATTTCGATGACGGCAAGTATTTGCGAATGCGCGGAGTTTTGAGGTGCTATCTCGTAGCAAGATGATTTGTTGGTTTGCAACGTCTAAAGTCATATAATTTCCTGGATCAGGAAGACTGTCAGAACGGCCTACTCCAATCCAAGATTTTCTGAAAAAAAGTTCTATTTCTTGCTTGGCTAAGGTATTAGAAGTATAAAAACGAGGGGGGAGAGAGTATGCAAGCTCTGCCTTTTGTAAGGATAGTGCTAAATCATAAGACTTTTTTTTTGTCTGTTTGTGTATCATGAAAACACTTTCATAGAATTTTTAGTTTGAACAAAATTTATTCAATTATCAATTAATTTATTTTAAGTTGAGTTTAAGATGAGAGGACAGTTAAAATTCAGGATGGGGAAGGAGAGCGATAGTACGCATCTGGCTTTAATATTAGATGCTGCAGGCCGTAGGGTGCCATCATACCTTTGGAGCCAA
>PACC02000047.1 GCA_002699695.2 Paracoccaceae bacterium
CTGGTAAGGCCGGGGTCAGAGTAAACACATGACAGATTGGTTAAATTTTTTAAGCCTGCCTTTGTGGTTTTGGCTTTATATCTTGCCTAGTTTTTTTATAATAATTTGTCTGGTTTTCAGATCGACAATGAAGCCAGTATTAAAACCTATATGGACCATTCTCGATTTTATCTACCTTATTTCTGGTGTAATTGCTGCTATTAGCATGTGCATGATTTTACTCATCATTGTTATTCAGATGGGCACACGCTGGAGTGGAATTATATTTGAAGGTTCTACTGAATTTGCCGGGTATGCTATGGCGTCCACATCATTTTTTGCTCTAGCGTATTCATTAGGAAAAGGATCACATATCAGAGTTTCAATATTTTTAAACTGGAACTCATTTACTTCAAAGTGGCTTAACGTATTTGCCTTATTCATTGCTTCTTTGATCTCAACCTATTTTGCTCGTTTTGCCGTAAAAACAAATTTTATGTCGGAAATGTTAAATGATAGAACTCAGGGACAAGACAAAATACCTGAAGCCATGATTTATATTATTAAAATGTTTGGAACTTACCCTAGTGACTGGTATGGGCTGTGGCAAAATTATGAAGAAAAATGGATTTATACCCCGGTTTGGGTGCCACAATTACCTATGTCTATAGGGACAATTCTACTGGCAATTTGCCTCTGGGATCATCTTTCTAGGCTAACTGTTAATGGGGTCAGTTCTATTGAGCAAGAAATAGTCAAATGACTGAGATTTATGCCACAATAATTTTTATTTTTACACTATTCTTTCTTTTAGGAAGCTCTGTTTGGGTTGGTCTTTCTTTAATTGGTGTTGCTTGGGTTGGAATGGAATTGTTTACTTCTAGACCTGCAGGTGATGCCATGATCACCACCATTTGGACAGGGGCTTCCAGTTGGACGCTTACAGCTCTACCCTTATTCATTTGGATGGGAGAAATTCTGTACCGCACCAGATTATCTGAAGATATGTTTAAAGGTCTTGCTCCTTGGATGAGGTGGCTTCCAGGGGGATTGCTTCATACTAATATAGCCGGGTGCACATTATTTGCAGCTGTGTCAGGATCGTCAGCTGCTACGCTTACGACTGTTGGGAAAATGTCTATACCTGAGTTGCGGAAAAGGGGTTATCCTGAATATATGATTATTGGAACTTTGGCAGGAGCGGCTACTCTTGGTTTGATGATTCCACCTTCACTAACTCTCATTGTTTATGGAGTTACAATCAACGAATCTATTACCAAATTATTTATGGCAGGGGTAATCCCTGGTTTGATTTTATCAGTATTATTCATGACTTATATAATGTTCTGGTATTATTTGCGACCATCAGAAAGACCTAAACCTGACAAATCCATAAGTTTCATAGAAATGATCTATGAAAGTCGATTTTTAATCCCAGTTATGCTTTTAGTAATGATTGTGATCGGTTCAATGTATTTTGGTTGGGCAACCGCCACTGAAGCTGCTGCTGTTGGCGTGATGGGAGCACTTATACTAGCTTCATCACAAGGGTCTTTAACTTGGGAGACATTTTCTAATAGTTTAATGGGAGCTACTCGTACTTCAGCTATGATCGCCTTAATATTAATGGGAGCTGCCTTTTTGTCCCTAGCTATGGGGTTTACGGGTTTGCCACGAGCTTTAGCTAATTATATTGATACTTTGAACTTATCACCAATAGTTTTAATTGCTGCTTTGACGATTTTTTATATTATTCTTGGCATGTTCCTAGATGGAATTTCTTCAGTTGTTTTAACCATGGCTATCGTTGAACCAATGATCAGACAGGCTGGAATTGATGTTATTTGGTTTGGTATTTTTGTTGTGGTTGTAGTAGAAATGGCCCAAGTTACCCCTCCTATTGGCTTTAATTTATTTGTCCTGCAAGGTATGACCAAGCATGAAATCTCGTACATAGCCAAAACAGCCATTCCAATGGTTGGGTTAATGATTTTGATGGTAGTTATTCTTGTAGCTTGGCCAGAATTGGCAACGTGGCTTCCAGAAACTATCCGTCAGAAAGGAGGAAATTGATTTTTGAATAAGGTCTGTGTACTTCAATTAGACACTAAGTTCCCAAGAATACCTGGAGACGTGGCCTGTCATGAAACTTTTGTTTGGAAGATCAGAGTAGTCAAGATCAAAAAAGCCTTTGTGAATAATATCGTCCGCGGAATTCCAGAAGATGATCAATTTATAAAATTTGAAAAGGAAATTAGAAAATCCAATGAGCAATTAATAATAACTTCATGTGGCTTTACTTATTACTGGCAAGACAGACTCAGCCAATTAACGCAATCAAATATTATTTCCTCTTCACTGTGCTGCTTGGACCTCAAGAGGAAGATCTACAGGGATGAAGAAATTTTAATCCTGACATTTGATGAAGAAAAACTGCGTCTTCTTATAAACTCAAATCTAAAAAAGCCCTTTAAAGGGCATATCCTAGGTCTTAGAAAAGATCATCATCTATACAGTACAATTATTAATGATATAGATCATTTGTGCGATAATACGGTTCAAAAGGAATTGAATGATTTGCTGCAAAACTTCCTTGTTGGTAAAAACATTAAATTATTGATTTTAGAGTGCACAAATATAACCCCATATAAGAAAGCATTTCGGGCATTCTTCCATGGAGAGATCATAGACATATTGTCCCTTGTTGAAGAAACCTTGCCAGGATCAGTCAATGCCAGATTTCTTTAATGAAAAGATGATACAACTAATATCATCTATAATTACCATGGACATAATTTTTCGGGTAAGTTTTTTTTACCCATTCAATAATACTGGCTGTTTCCTCCACCCTAATACAGGTTTTTTGCAGGGTAGGGAGCTTATGAACAAAATCAGTAGGAAAACCATCAATAATACCAGAACTTAGCCAGCCAAGAACTCTCCAAATTGCTATGTCAGAAATGAAAAGAGTTGTCCCATTTGAAAGACTTGTTTCGGATATCAATAAGTTTTCAAGAAGTGTTAATTTATTCATTATGAATTTTTCGAAAAAAACCTTTCTATTTTTTAAAATAATTTCGTTTTCAGATATCTTTCTATAATTTGAAAAAAGGACTGTTATATCTGTAGCCATATCAATTACTTGGTCAATTTTTGCAGCCATTAAATCATCATCAATTGGATATAATCCAGAGAGCTTTCCACAAAATCTTGAGATTGCACCTGTTTGCGACAGAGAAATTCCATCTATTACTAATACAGGTATTTGCTTAAACGGTAAAAAGTCTCCATCATTTGTAAAGCCTGTTTTACGAGCTTCAAGAAATTCTTCACGAGGGATTCGTTTATCTTGAAATGGTATGGAAGCATGATTGAGCGCTATTCTAGGAACTTCTGCTCTCCAGAAAGGAGTATCGACATAAATAAGTTTTAGTTCCATAAAATACTCCACAAATTTGAATTAGCATAAATTTTATAATCTTACATATATTCCAAAAAACCTTGTTTTTGGTTAAGTTATTTCTTAATTGCTTTTGTAAGAAGATAATCTTGCCTTAAATAATTATTTTCAAAATACATCGATAGAATTTCAAGGATTGCATTCCTCAAAGATTTTAAAACTTTGGGATTTGTAGATAATTTTTCTACTAACTTCGAAAGGGGGCCTGCGCCTTTTTCAAACATATTTAACAAGTGACCCGTGCTAAGACCCGGTGATAAGATTTTATCTCTATCAAAGTGAATTTGATGGGACGTAGGGCTCAATCTTTTAATTACTGTATCAACATTCCCCCACAGTGGTGGAGGTTCAAAACCCTCCGGTAATGGATCACTATATTTCGAAATTATTTGGAAGAATTTTCCCATAAATAACTCAGGTGGCCATGTAGAAAATGCGATAGTACCACCAGGTTTTAAAACTCTAAGCATTTCTGACAGAGCTACATCAGGTCTAGGGGCAAACATGTGACCAAATTGACTTAGTACAACATCAAACTCTTCATTTTTAAAAGGTAATGATTCAACATCGCTTTCATGAAATTCTACGTCCAAATCGAATATAGTATTGTTTTCCTTAGCTCTTTCCAGTAATTCTGGGGTTAAATCTGCTCCTACTACTGTAGCTCCGTTTCGGGCAGCACTTAGTGCAACCACGCCAGTTCCACAAGCTACATCAAGCACTCTTTGACCGGAATTAATGTTAGCAAATTTTATAAGTCTTGGCGCTGCTGTTCCCGTGATATGCTCAAGAGGCGCAAATCCTGCCCAAACTTTTTTTGCTCCTTCCTTAATTTTTTCGAAATCGGTCATTTCTTTTACCTTTCTAGGATCAATTCATAATTATGATTATTAATTTTATTAACATTGTATCATTTAACACTCGGATTTATTCTGTTGCATTTCAATTTTTCTTATTGGCATCAAATCAATTAAATTAGTAATCTGCTCTAATAATTCAAAACTTTTTGAATACGCTTTTACTTCGCCATCATAACCAATTAACCAAACCCCGGTTGACCTTAAATGAATTGGAAAAAAATATTGATGGTTTTCACCATTGATAAACGGGATGACCGCGATATTCCGCTCCTCGATTTGACATTTGTTTGCATTTATCCAAGATTCAATTCGCTCGAATACTGTGTTATCTTTTTCCCTTATGTTAAAGAGCACTATCCTCTTTTCCCATTCCAAACTACTTATATAAGATTTTGTTACCCCTTCTAGGCATACAGGATAAAAAATTAGCATTAATGTGCTGATCAAAGAGTTTAGAATAGCCTTTTCTAATCGAATTGATTTGAACTCCATGGAAATTATATTAACCTCAACCTAGTTTATTTCAACGATGACTTCAGGTTAACCTTGGTTGCAAATGAATTAATCTGGTGTATTTGGGAAGATTTATCTTTAAATTACTTTAAAGAAAAGTGTCATACCTAAGTTTAATTAAGACAAACGAAGAAATTGAGGATAGTTAATAAAATATGAAAATAAAAATGTCTCCATATCCGGTAATGACCGAAGGTGGTAAAACTTATTTTTGGTGTAAATGTGGGAAAAGTGCCAGTCAGCCATTTTGTGACGGAAGTCACAAAGGCACTCAATTTTCTCCAGTGACTTTCGCAGCTGAAAAGACCGATAAAGTGTATTTTTGTGGATGCAAAAAGACAAATAATCCTCCTTTTTGCGACGGCACTCATAATTCATTACTTGAAAACTTAAATCTAGAAAAAAAGATCTCAGGAACTTTTGTAGCTTCTGTTGAACCAGATAACAAAAAGATTGATATTTCACCTAATGAATCAATCTTAACAGCATCGCTCAGGAATAATATTCCCCATCTAAGTGCCTGCGGTGGAGCAGGAAAGTGCTCAACCTGTAGAATAGAAGTTCTAAAGGGAGAAAATCACTGTTCAGAACGCACCAACTTAGAAAAGAAATTAGCAAAGAAGTTAAAATTTCCCAATAATATTCGCCTAGCATGCCAGACAAAAATTCAAAGTAATATTTCATATCGGCGACTTCTTTTAGATAAGAGAGACCTAAATTTAAATAGTCAAGTTACACAGCAAAAGCTAGAATCTGTAGGGACTATTAGAAATCTCACAATAATGTTCTGTGACATTAAAGGGTTCACTCCATTCTCAGAAAGCCTCTCTGCTTATGATGTAATTTTTATTCTTAACAGATATTTTTCTATAATGAGAGAAGTGATTATTCAAAATAGCGGTGAAATAAACAATTACATTGGTGATGCTGTTATGGCCATCTTTGGTTTGAAAGAATCTAGGCAACAAACATTGCGTGCTACAAATGCGGCTATCCAGATGCTTGAAGCAATGGATGAATTTAAACTATATTTAAATAAAGCATATGGTAGAGACTTTGATATTCGAATTGGCATTCATTTTGGTGAAGTTATTGTAGGAACTGTTGGTTATGCTGACGATAAGAAATTTACTATTATCGGTGATGCAGTTAATGTAGCTAGTCGTATTGAAGCAATTAACAAAGATGCTGGTACAAGATTACTAGTTTCTGACATGGCTTTTAAGCAGATAAAAAACTCAGTTACAGTAAATAATTTTCTCAGACTTAAACTAAGAGGTACTAGTAACTTAATCACCCTTCATGAAGTAAATGGTGTTAAGGCAAATACTTTAATAAACCATGACATCCTGCAAGAAAAACAATTAGAAGGTGAAACTTGGGTACGCACTTTACCAATTAGTGAACTACAAGAGGGAGAAAAGAAAAAATTCCTGTATGATGGGAAAGAAATATTACTACTTAATCAGAAGGGTATTTTTGCTATTGAAAACAAATGTCCTCATATGAACTTACCTCTTGATATTGGCCAAATGACAGATGATGGAACGATATTGTGTCCCTACCACAATAGTGAGTTTTGCTTTAAGTCAGGAGAGGTAAGAAAATGGGTTGGNNTACAGCCAAAAGAAGTTGAAAAAGAATGTGAACCNCTTTCNATAATACGNACAAAAAAAGACCAGAGCTATATTTGGATAAAAAAATANGACATGAAATTGGTTCCCATCAGTTTATAGTATCATTTGCAAACGGTAACGACATCTCTATTTTATTACCGAATTGTTCCATTTATTTTTTCTTCTATGCATCATATTTTTATTCTGCCTTAACTTTACAACTTAACCTACTGTTAAAAAGGACTTAATTGTTTTAAATTAAACTAAAAATATCTAATCAAGATATTTGATTTTATTTGATACCTTGGCAATTGATTTTCAAATCAACCTCAGGAGTTCTTCTATTGAATTACAAATTAGGAACTATTCTATTTATAGCAGGGATCATGTTCGCCTTCTTTGATAGTGTCTATTATCTTATGGTTAAGAACGAGTACAACTTCACTATGGTAGGTGAAGTTTGGTACTACATACATCCTTACAGTCTGCAGATAATTCAACCAGTAGTCGAACGACATATATGGGTTATTCTTTGGGATCCCATATTGTTAAACATCCTGCAATTGCCCTTTGGATTGTTTGTCCTAATTATTGGTTCAGTTTTCCTATTCATTCATTTTCTTCTAAAAAAAAGAGTGTAATTTGTTTTAAACAAAAATTTGAAAACTAAATCTTGAGTCATTGAGTTACCATGTACATAGTATTATTTATTATAAGAATCTTCCTAAAACTCTGGTTATATTCTATGATTATCTTCCGTTTTTTTCCTCGAAGGACACGGGTGCTCTTTTATTTTTTTATTCTTGGGAGCGTTTATTTGTTTTTAACACATGACTGAAGATCTTATTTATAGCAACCGTAAAGCCTAAAACCCTCTTGAAGAAGTCATGGCTTAGTTTGACAACATCCATTTCTCAATTTAAAAATGACTTAATTTTTTTTTGAGGTGACAGGATTTCAAGGAGTCAAATATGAATGGTAGAGACAAGAGCGTAGCAACTGCAGAGACACCGTTTGCATTCTCTCTACCTTTATTATTTTGCCCATTATTGATTTTTTCCTGGTTTTATGGAGGTATAGCGATCCTATCTGTACCCATTTTTGGATATATCATAATTACAATTTTTGATTTTCTGACTGCAGAAAATAAGAATAATAATGTAGCTATGGAAGGTAACGTATTTGATTACAAAATCATTTTATATATCTGGCCCTTTGTACAAGCATTTCTTTTGTTTGGGACTCTGGCAGCCATATTCTTTTTTGATCATTTGAATTTAGTCGAGTCAGTGGCTTTGATCCTCGTATTAGGAATGATCACAGGGGCAGTAGGAATCACTTTTGCTCATGAATTAATGCATCAGAAGACCAAAAGGGAACGGTTTTTAGCGGACATACTAATGGGCATGGCAATTTATGGACATTTTAGAACAGAACATGTTCTTGTGCACCATAGATATGTTGGAACCAAAAGAGATGCTGTAACAGCAAGATTTGATGAAGGTTTTTATTCTTTTTTTCTAAGAGTTATTCCGAATAGCTTCATATCTGCATGGAATGTGGAGAAAGAAAAGCTTTTCATTAAGAAAAAATCACTTTTTCACTTGTCAAATCCATTTTATATATATTTCTTTATGCCTTTATTCTTCCTAATGTGTGCTTTTTTGATTGGTGGGGGAATGGCCATGTGTCTCTTCTTTCTTCAGGCAATTATTGCAGTCCTTCATTTAGAGGTGGTCAACTACATCGAGCATTATGGCTTGTCGAGAAAGAAGCTTGCTGAGAACAAATATGAGCCAACTAAATCCTTTCATAGCTGGAATGCTAATCATAAGATGAGTAATTTGCTTTTAATAAATTTGCAAAAGCATTCAGATCATCATGCACGTCCCGATAAACTCTATCCTACTCTTAATGCATTCGATGAAAATTCCGCCCCACAACTACCCTTTGGATATCCATTAATGGTTGTATTAAGCCTCTTCCCAAATTTCTGGAGGAAAATTATGAATCCAAAGGTTCTGGCTTGGCGTGAACAATTTTATCCTGAAATATATGACTGGACTACATTGAACTAAAAAAACTTGATTAAGTGAAAGAGTATTTTGTAGTTTTTTATTCTATGCTACTGTGAATCGGTTAATATTATAAATGAGGTGTTACAATGAAATTCATAGCCTTAGGTAAATATAATTCATCAGGTTTATCTGGTTTTGTGAAAAATCCGACTGATGATAGGAGAAGTGCAATCAACAATATGTTTGAAAAAGCTGGAGCAAAAATGACTGATTTATTTCTTACTAGGGGAAGTTATGATGTTGTAGTCATAGGAGAAGCACCAGATTTTGAGACTATGGGTGCTCTAAAAATGTTAGTCATGTCGTCTGGCGCAATCTCAGACCTTAATATACTCGAAGAGACGGATTTTTCAGCAATGGCAAAAAAGGCTGCCAGCATTGAAGGAGCTTATCGTGCTCCTGGTCAATAAATTTCATGTGCACTGATAAAACACAATAAAGTTAGCGGATAAAGAATATCTAGGTTAAGTTTTTTAATAACGTATTAAAATGAAATGCCGAGTAGAAAACCAGACCCCAGTAGGGGTCGACCTTTATGTGTTCGTGCAACAAACTTTATATTTCAGCTGAAAGCAGAAAATTAATTACGAATGACTAATGGGGAATATATTACCTTGATATGAGCGCTCTTAAATTCTTTATTAGTATTACATTTGTTTTCGTATTTTTTATTAATTCACCTTATCTTTATGCCACGGTTCTTTTAGAACGGGTTGGGCAGCCTCTGCAATATCCCTGGGGAATGGATTTCTTAAGTCATGACGAGCTCTTGATCACAGAAAGGCCAGGAAGAATTGTAAAGGTCGTGATTAGTACTGGCAAAACAACATTAGTCACAGGTGTGCCAAAGGTTTTTGCAAGAGGGCAAGGCGGCTTATTAGATGTCGTCGTCGATAAAAATGACAAAGAAAAAGAAACAAATGTCTATTTTTGTTACTCCTTTAGAGGCCCGAAAGGAATTGGGACTGCCATCGATAAAGGAGTTCTTAAAGAGAATAAAATCATCAATATTAAATCAGTATTTATATCTAACCATCTATTAAATAGTCGGAAGCATTTTGGCTGCCGTCTGCTGTTAATAAAAGACAACCTCTTTGCAACGCTAGGGGACAGAGGTAAGAGAGATAGTGCACAAGATGAGCAAAATCATTCCGGATCCGTGATTAGGATTCTGCTTAATAAGGGTGGAAAATCCAAATTACTAAAAGACATAACTATTTTTTCTATTGGTCACAGGAATCCACAGGGGTTAGCACTAAATCCTAATACTAATCAAATTTGGAGCCATGAGCATGGACCAAAGGGAGGAGACGAAATAAATATTCTAAAGAAAGGAAAAAATTATGGTTGGCAAATTATTACGTCAGGCAAGG
>PACC02000091.1 GCA_002699695.2 Paracoccaceae bacterium
CCTGACAAAGACAGGTCATTATTTCCAGCCATGTTAAATCCTCCGGATTGTTTCGACTGATCCCACGGTCACCCGTGGGGTTGATATTCCTGAACCTGTATGGTCCAGAATTATTCGACCAAAAACTCTTGGTCGAATCTCGTTAACCGCTCTCATGCGGTAAAAATCATGGGTGTGATCACCTGCGCGTGACCCCAAGCCCTTTTTAAAATTCCCTCGTTCTGTTCACTTTCATGATTAAACCCTTTTAGCAGAAAATGAAGAACCCAAGATACTACCGCTAATGGGATTGAAATGATAAAAATCAAAGCAAAATAAACTCTATATTCGAGTTTTATAGTCTTCCTGTACTGGGAAACGCTAAAATCCCTCACTACTGTCTGCTTCATCATGTTTCCTTCCTATTAAAAGATTTATTCCTTAGCCATTTTCTTCTTTAATGCCTCAACAGTCTCTACAACCACACGTTCGTCTCCACCTTCTAAAGCTGACCGTTCAGCTTCATCTTTTAGTTTTTTAGCTGCTGATATTCTTGTAAGAACAGGATGCTCCTCAACTATCCGATCCAAAAGCTCCTGTGCTTCTTGATCCCACGGAAAGTCTCGTCGCAATTTAGTTGGCGTAGCATCCACAGAATCCATTTCAGATCCCAAAGGTAGAATATGGAATAAGGCTTCGAAAAGACCATTACATACTTCCTGCAATAAATACGTTGCTCCGGCATATCCCATGATCGGTGTTCCTGTAGATCTTCGAATAACAGCCCCAGGAAAACTGGCCGGTATAAATGCTGGGCTCGGACCAAAACCTTGTTTCAATTCAGCCAAGTACATCTTTTCATTTATTGATCCCAGCACCACAAGCGGTCTCTTCTCTTTGATTAATGACCTTACTTGATCATTATCCGTTTTCTTTCCAGCTTGACGGGCAACCGCAAAATCACATGGGAGTCCTAATTCGTTTTCTAGAAAATTACGTATCCCTCGGGAGTAAGTTTCATTCGCAACAACACCAAAGCTTGCAGTAGCAAAAAAATCTTGCGTAACTGAGCGCCATAAATCCCATACCGGTTTGATAGTTGAATGCTTTTCTTGTTCAATAAAGGTCTCTGGATTAAGTTCCAAAAGTTCTCCTAATTTCCTTAGAAATTTGGTAGTTGAATCAATTCCTATTGGGGCCTGAAGATAAGGCTTACTCAGGACTTCCGCTAAACCACGCCCAAATTCCCTATACATGACTATATTAACGTCAGCATTCACCAATTTATTCATATCGGCTATGTGGCTACCAAGGGGTAAGACCATATTTACTTCGGCCCCTATGCCTTCAATGAGTCGCCTAATTTCTGCTAAATCAGATGGCATATTAAAAGTACCGTACATTGGCCCTAATATGTTCACTCTTGGTTTAGCTCCTTCTTCCCTCTTGGCCTCCCGTGGCATTCTGCCTTTGGTTTGGCCAAAATTGGTGAAAAGCCAGGTCATGGCCCTATCGGCAGATTGCCATTGATCTTCATCAATTGTGCGGGGAAGAAACCTTTGTATGGAAGTACCCTCCGGGGTAACCCCCCCTCCTATCATTTCAGCTATGGAACCAGTTACCACCACTGATGGAAGAGCAGGGTCTAAAGCACCCCAAGCTCTCTTCATAGAGCCTTCTGTTCCCTCTCTACCCAGTTCTTCTTCGCCTAATCCTGTTACAACTATTGGTAATTCATGCGGAGGTAAGCCGTCTGTATAATGTAAAACCGAAGTCACTGGCAGGTTTTCGCAGCCAACAGGGCCATCAATAACTACCTGCAATCCTTTTACTGCACAGAATGCATATACCGATCCCCAATATCCTCCAGCTCTATCATGATCCTGTATGAGCATTAAATCATCTCCGCCGCTTTTTCGGCTCTTTTCTTTTTTTCTAGCTTTTTTAAATTGTGTTCGCGGAACTGGGGTTTCACATTTGGATTTTTTTCCCAAACACCTGCAGTATCATCCTTACCGACTCCATCGAAAAACTTCCGCATCCTAGCCATACGGTCTTTATTTTTAATTGCAGCGTTAACAACCTGAGCTAAACTTCCAGCACCCGCTATTCCCATAAGTGGTCGTGCAGAAATCAAGTTGGTAAAATATAAGGAAGGAATACCTTTTTCTTTAGCCTTTTGGACGACAGGAGTCGTTCCCACAGCTAAATCAGGTTTAACACCCTCCATAGCCGCACAATCATCTTCTAAACTTGCTCTATATTTTATCTTAGTACCCTGAGCTTCCAACCACTTCCTATCAGGCTCAGACCACTGCGTCTTTGGACACGCTGTTCCCACATAGGGCACCTTAGCACCACTCTCTACTAACAAACGAGCCACTAAAAGTTCAGATCCCTCATATCCAGAGAGAGTAATTGTTCCATCAACTTTATTTTCTTTCAGGGCTGCTTTTATCTTCAGTAAAATACTGTCTTTACAATCGGTCAATTTCTTACTTCCCACACCAAATGTGTCGGCAACAGTAGTAAGCCACGATTCCGTACCTTCACATCCTACTGGAGCTGATCCAATTATGGGCCTTCCTGCTCCCTGAAACTCCCTGATAGCCGATGTATAGAATGGATGAATCGCTGCTACTGCAGAACAGTCTAATGCGCCGTATAGTTCACGCCATTCCCTGCATGGTACTACAGGCCCCGTTGCCAAGCCTAAAGGCGCCAATAAAGATCCGATACCCATTGGATCTGCTGGAAACATTTCACCCAATAATGTCAGCGTAGGTCTATCTGATGTTCCAGAAATAGGCTTTGAAACAGGTCCTCTCTCCGCTTCCATTCGAGCATAATTAAGCATTGCACCAGCAAGTACATCCTTTGCTTCAGCATGGGTTGGGATACCAAACCCAGGAACGTCTATACCTATGATTCGCACACCATTAATTTCATTGGGTAGCAACCTCAATGGAACGCCTGATGCACTTGGTACACATAGATTTGTCACAACAATGGCATCATATTTACTAGGATCAGCCATTTGATGAACCGAGTCTCGAATATCCTCAAACAACTTACCGGAAACTAAAGTCTCTGAACTAAAAGGCACATAACCAACAGATCTTCTTGCCCCGTAAAAGTGAGAAACAAACGTCAGGCCATAAACACAGCAAGCTGAACCTGACAATACAGTTGCGACTCGGCGCATACGTAACCCAACTCTTAATGACCCAAAGGCTGGGCACATACTTTGTGGTTTGTCATGCGGACCTAAAGGGTAATCCTGCTTGAATTTCTCTAACAAATCTGACTTTCCAGCTAAAGTAGCAGCAGCAGTCATTTTGTCTTTTCCCGCATGGCACGACGAACCCTGATTAGCATGATCAAACTGATTCTCTGGCTTGGATTCTACTCGTGATTCAACCACATCAACCTCTGCCGCCTGATCGTATTTTACCTCTGAGTTCATAAAACTTTATCCGTACTTTCTAGTTTAAACTTCGTCATAAATAATTTCTAAAGATTCTTTTGGCTTTGAAAACTTTCCTCGCATGTCAGCATCAGTGGCCGGCTCTAGAGTAAACCCTGCCCCAGTTTCACCGCCATCAAATAAACCTAGAAGGTCATCTTGGGTTAAGGTTTTTGGCCTAACAGGCGGAGCCCCCGCTACATTCTCAGCTAATTCTTCAAATAAGGACCCCCACTGGCTTTCTTTCGTTCCTATAATTTGATACATAGCTGACTTTCGTCTTATGTCATCATCGGCAGGAATTGTNCTTAAGACAGGNATACCCACAGTTTCAGCAAAAGCCTTAGCTTCCCCGGTACCATCATCTCTGTTGATTACAATACCNGCAACTCCTACACTTCCGCCCAATTTTCTAAAATATTCAACCGCTGAGCATACGTTATTTGCCACGTAGAGAGACTGAAGATCATTCGAACCTACTACAATTACTTTTTGAGCCATGTCTCTTGCTATAGGAAGACCAAATCCCCCACATACTACATCCCCTAAAAAATCAAGGAGCACATAATCAAAATCCCAGTCGTGAAAACCTAGCTTCTCTAAAAGTTCAAAACCATGAATTATACCACGTCCACCACATCCACGTCCTACTTCTGGACCACCAAGCTCCATAGCAAATACCCCATTTCTCTTGAAGCAGACATCACCGATTGCAACTTCCTCACCTGCAAGTTTTTTCTTTGTTGATGTTTCTATAATTGTCGGGCAAGCTTTCCCCTCAAAAAGAAGCGAAGTTGTGTCTGATTTTGGATCACACCCTATAAGTAAAACCCGTTTTCCTTGCTCTGCCATCATGCAACTTAGATTTGCTAAGGTGAAGGATTTTCCTATGCCACCCTTCCCATATATTGCAATGATTTGGCATTTTTTCTTTGGTTCAGATGTTTCAATTTCTTGCAAGGGTTCCCCTGCCTCAGATTTCAACCTCTCATGATGTTTCTGTAGAGCCTCATTGACGTTATTGCCCTTCATATTAATTGTTTCTGTAGTCATGCTGCATCTCTCCAATCCAAAACCATTTTTAGACACTCGGATTTGTTAAAGGCAATATTGTAAGCTTCTTCTGCTTTTTCTACTGGCAAAACATCACTCACTAAGTCATCAAAAGACAAGGAGCCATCCTCTATAAGTAATTTAGTCGTAGCTACATCCTCAGGTAAAAATTCGGCAGCAACTCTCATTGAGATTTCCTTCATAAAAGCCTGAGGAAAACCAAAACTCAGCCTTTCAGGATAAAAACCCGCTAATACGATCTCGCCACCTTTCCGGACTCTTCCAATTAGCTTATCCAAAATGCCCGAATCACCGCTGACATCGAATATGCATTCATAATCTGATCTCTGATCAACTTCTGGCAGCATGACCTCATATCCAGTTGCACCTGTATGCCGTAGAGGATCAGTTTCCCACACGATTGGAGGCTTTTCTCCTGCCAAAATAACCAAACGAGCTAGCAGACGACCCAGTACACCGTGCCCAACAATGACCTCAGGCATTTTATTACCGAAGCCTGCAATGGCGTGCCTAGCTGTAGCTGCCAAGGCAAAAAGAGCACCATTCACTCCCATGGTCGAATCAATTTTTATAAGTCTTTTTGCTGGGGAAGCCACACGTTTAGCAGCTCCACCAAACAAGCTTCTCACGTGCTTTGAAAAACAGTCCGCCCCAGGTACAAAAACAAAATCGCCTGGTTTAAACCCGGTACTCTTATCAGCCGATACAACTTCTCCAGTTGATTCGTAACCAGGGACCAGTGGGTATCCCATACCCGGGAATGGAGGCATTTTACCATTCCAAAATAGTTTTTCTGTTCCAGTTGAAATCCCAGAATAATGAACATCAACAACAACATCCCCGGCTGCTAAATCACGAAGAACCACCTCTCTCAGTGATAATTCGCCAGGACTTGTCATAACTACCGCTTTTGTATTCACTTTATTCTTTCCGCTCTCAATTGCCTCGATATATTCCAAGATTCTCATCCCGGATTAAGTGTAACTTTATCCTGACAGTTTTAATTGTCAATAAAAGTTTACACTAATGTCATCTTTTTATTTTGATGGTTTTTTCGCAACAATCACTGATGTGACAAAATTGTTGGCGCTGCTCAAACTTTTCATAGCTTCAAAACTTGCAGCGCGAAGAAATTCAAAGTGTTGCCATTTGTTTCTCGGCTTACCAGATGTCATAGCCAGCGTGTAAAAACCAAAATAAGCATCGCCGGACCGAGAGGGCGACTTAAACCCAGACATTGGCTCTGATATTACTACAGATCCTCCCGGTTCAAGTGCAGAAAATGCTTTTTCCAACAATAAACTAACTGTCAAATCATCATGATCATAAAGAACCCGATTAAAAAATATTACATCCCCACCAGTTGGAAATTCATCTTCTATGAAATTACCTGGAAATAGAATGATATCTTGCATACGTTGATTATTTTTAACATTTTCTTTTGCTGCTCTGATTACGCTAGGCAAATCAAATAAGGTTAAGTCGAGACCTGGATACCTTTTTCTTACTTGTGACAAGAAGGTGCCGTTACCGCCTCCAATATCAATTACGTGCGTAAATCCTGTCAAATTAACTAAATCAAGGGTTTCCTCTGCTACAATATGTTGCGAGGTTCCCATCAAATTCGAATAAGCAACTGCCTCACCATCAGTTATTGTCTTCTGATTTCCCACGTACGACCAGAAATCTTTTAGTTCAGTTTGGAAATCATCCTGTAATAACCGAACTGGATCTTGCAAGTCTCTATAAAACATCTTGTGATGAAGTATCATTTCATCAAGTCCTTGCACCCCCTCGATTGCTGCACCCAGTCGAGTGAGAGAATAATAAGATTTTGCTTCCCTTTTTAATAAACCAATGGCACTAGCCGCGTTACACAATAGGAGCATTTTTTTTTGGTCAAGTTGCGCATAATCAGAAAGCTCACTAATGTTTTTTTTTCCAGTCAATAAAAATTTGAATAGTCTAAGTTCAACCATTGCAAGCAAAACTTGGCTATAGACGAAACCCGAAACTAAGTCATAAATCCTACGACCGTCTCTCGCCGCCATTCTATTAAGTATGGGAAGTTTTTTGACCAAAGTATGAAACTTGGGCTTGGCAACAAGGTTATTCATCCAACTGAAAAACCAATCCATTATAAAGTCACAAGAGCTTATAAAACTTTATCTGCAGCAAAGGAGGGCATTAATTGCTTAGCCTGATGGCGAATGATTTCACATAATTGTGCTTCACCCGTACAAGCGGGAATAGACGCTATAGCCCCGCTCAAAATTTCCTGCAAGCGGTCTATGGCCCCCTCAACTCCTAATTCTGACACGGCGCTTGGCCTACTATTAATAGCGTCCTGCCCTTTAGGCTTACCTAGTTCATCAAATTGCCCAATCACATCCTTTAGGTCATCAGCCACCTGAAATGCTTCCCCAACCCTTGCTCCTAATTCCACCCAAGGTTCAGGATCTTCCCCAGCTGATACAGCTCCCATACAGGTGGCTGCAACAAATAAGGACCCAGTTTTAAGTTGATGGTAAGCACTCAAATTGATTTTTTCTTCACTTTCCCAACCTTGGCCTGAACAGATCCCAAAAGGCAAACCTGATGATTTAGTGAGAATCCTAATAAGGCTCGGTAATCTGTCTGGACATTTCATGCAACCTTTGGCCAGATTTTCGAAAGCCAGTATAATCAACGCATCGCCAGCTAAAACAGCTACAGTCTCACCAAAAGCCCGGTGTGCAGTTGGTTTTCCGCGCCTCAAAGCCGCATTATCAAAACAAGGAAGATCATCGTGCACCAAACTAGCGCAGTGCATTAACTCAATGGCAGCTGCAGCAGTGTCTGTTATTTTAGGAAAATCCTCTCCGCAGGCTTCCGCAACTGCTAAGCATAAACGTGGTCGTACCCTTGCTCCTCCTGGGAAAACAGCGTAATCAATGGCTGCTGCCACTTTCGGCGGGGCTGGCGAATCTTTCGCACTCCTTAGCGTTTGAGACAAAGCTGTATTTATTCTCTCTTGGATATTCTTTGTTTTCGTCATAGTTGCTCCCTAACGAATACGGTCTAGCATATGGAGTAAAAATTGTCTAATTTTTTTGACACTCAAATGTAAGTGTCTTAATACACAGAAGTTCTGAATGAATTTGGTTTTAAGATTTTGAAAGATAAGAAAGTAATCATTATTGGTAGTGGCATAGGTGGTCTGGCAGCTGCTATGAGACTTTCAACCTGTGGGATTAATGTCCAAATATTTGAGAAACAATCCTATCCTGGTGGCAAGATTAGAGTCAAAAATAGCGTTGCTGGATTGATCGACTCTGGCCCAACAGTTTTAACAATGCATGAAATATTTGAAGAACTTTTCAGGGCATGTGGCGAACATATTGAAGACCATCTAGAGCTTGTTCCTGAAGAAGTTTTAGCCCGCCATTGGTGGAGAGATGGAAGTTCCTTAGATCTATTCTCCTCATTCGAAAAAAATATGGCCCCCATCAGGAATTTTTCAGGAATAAAATCGGCTAAAGAATTTGAAAAATTCAACTCTCTTGCAGAAAAACTCTTCACCCTATTTAATCAACCCATTATTAAAAGCCCTAGACCTAAGGTTTTGCCCATACTTATTAATGGAATTACAAATGGAAAAATACTCTATAAAACTTTGCTAAGGCAGAGAATTTTGTATGACCTCCTGGAGGACAATTTTTCTGATCCACGTTTAATCCAGCTATTTGCTCGTTATGCGACATATGTAGGTGGTTCACCTTTCATGTCACCATCCATATTATCTTTAATCTGGAATGTGGAAAGTAAAGGCGTCTGGAGAATCAAAGGTGGTATGCATCAAATGCCAAAGTCTATGGAAAGAATAGCTCAAAAGGCTGGTGCTGTTTTTAATTATGGGCAATCAGTAGATAAGATTTTGATTGAGAATAAAAAAGTAAAAGGAATTAAACTAGAGAATGGTGATGAAGTATTTGCCGATATAGTCCTGTTCAATGGAGATCCGAGAGCTTTAACAATGGGTTTATTAGGTAGTCAAGTTAAAGAGAGTATTACTCAAAGGAAGATACATCCTAGATCCTTATCTGCTTACGTATGGAGTTTTGCGGCTAAACCAATTAACCACAAATTAGTTCATCATAATGTCTTCTTCAACATTAACTACAAAAAGGAGTTTCAAGATATCAATGACGGTGTCATCCCTACAGATCCAACTCTTTATGTTTGCGCTCAAGGGAACAATAAGGATCCAACGCCAAGTTCTAATGACATTGGCCGCTTCGAAATAATAATCAACGCCGCTCCTATTTCAAACCTAAAGAATCCAGACAAACATGAGGAATTCCAAAGATGCAAAAATATAACATTTCCAATCCTAGAATCAATGGGACTGAAACTGGAATTAAGCCCAAAAAAAGAGATGTTGACCACACCCTTCGAATTCGAAAAATTATTTCCGGGTTCATCCGGATCTTTATACGGAAGAAGCCCTCATGGAATCAATTCGACATTCAAAAAACCTCTGTCCCAAAGCCAGATAAAGGGCTTGCTAGTGGCCGGAGGAGGAACCCATCCAGGAGCAGGAGTACCAATGGCATGCCAATCCGGAAAGCATGCGGCAGAAACGATCTTACGCGACCTAAATTTGATGTCATAGTGGAGAAGAATGGCTATGCCTGGTGGTACATTGATGGAATGTCAGAAGATGGGAAGAAAGCCATTTCAATAATTGGGTTTATTGGTTCAGTTTTTTCCCCCTGGTATTACTGGGCTGGAAGAAAAAATCCTCAGAATCATGTTTGTATTAATGTAGCACTCTATGGAAAAGGGTGGCGTTGGACTATGACCGAAAGGGGGCAAAAACAATTGCACCAGTCTCCCGATTCATTGCAAGTTGGACCAAGTTCATTTACTTGGGAAAAAGACCATTTAGTAATTAGATTTGATGAGCGTTCCATTCCCCACTTTGATCGCGTTAAAGGTACTGTAAAAATATTTCCTCAAAACATCACTGACATTGAATGTAATTTACTGCCAGATAATAGCCACATATGGCGTCCTTTTGCACCGACATCTCGTATCGAGGTTCAGATAAATCGACCAGGTTGGAACTGGAATGGACATGGATACTTTGACGCCAATTTTGGATCCAATGCTTTGGAAAAAGATTTTTCTTATTGGACCTGGGGTCGCTTCCCAAGTAATGATGGCAGTATTACTTTTTACGATGCTTTGCCCAGAAAAAACATGCCCCTTCATCTAGCCCTACGCTTCAACAAAAATGGTGAGGTAGAACCAATGGATACGGCGCCGCCCATAACAAAAATGTCCCGATCATTATGGTTGGTAAACAGAACTACTAGGTCAGACTCTGGTTTTAAACCACGTCAAATAAAGCATATGTTAGACACTCCGTTTTACGCACGGTCAGCCGTAGAAACATCAATATTAGGTGAGCGTGTCATTGGAGTTCATGAGGCTTTAGATTTGGATCGATTTGCCAATCCAGCATTAAAACCT
>PACC02000073.1 GCA_002699695.2 Paracoccaceae bacterium
TGAGGAAAATTCAAATCTCTTGAAATCTTTATCGCATCCTTTATATCTGTTCCGCCGCAACACTTCCCAGGTATGGCACTGGACGATTCATCTGAGTATAGTTGCATGGTTATCCCAATAACTTCATAACCTTCTCTTTTGAGTTGCGCGGCGACTACGGAACTGTCTACACCTCCTGACATTGCTACTACTACTCTAGTTTGACTTGGTGTTTTTTTTAAGCCTAAGGAATTGATCATAATATTTGTATTTTAAAAAAGGTTGATGACTTGCTCAGCAAGTATAGCGATTTTATTATTATTCCAAATCTTTTTTATGAGAAAAGGAGTCAGAAGTTGGAGATTTGCGATATGATATGGTCATTGGTTAAACTATAATCGTATTGTAAAGTATTTAAATGAGCAAATTTTAAGAAAGTCAGTTAATAGAATTGAAGAACTCTGATAAAGAAGAAATGATGAATAAGCTAACTGCATTAGCAAAAGAAATTGAATTAGCAAGAAAAAAATATTTTCAAGAAGATTCACCGCTCTTAACGGATGGGGAATTTGATAGTCTAGTTGCAAGGTATAAAAAGCTAAAAAAGGAAAATCCAGATTTAGTTCCTGACAATGATCCCATGATCGAGGTAGGGAGTCCACCTTTGTCTGCCTTTGCTAAGGTAAAACATGATGCACCACTCCTTTCTTTATCTAATGCTTTCAACCAAGATGATGTCATAAGGTTTGATGAGTCTGTTAAAAGGTTCTTAGGATTGCAATCGTCTCATGAACTTGATTACATGGCTGAACCTAAGATTGATGGGCTCTCTTTGGCCTTGAAGTACATTAATGGAAAGTTATTTACCGCTGCTACAAGAGGTGATGGGAAAATAGGTGAAGATGTAACACGGAATGCAATTACTATTTGTGATATCCCAAAGACAATTTCTAATGCGCCTGACGTTTTTGAGGTGAGAGGGGAAGTTTATATTCTTAAAAGTGATTTTAATAAACTTAATGAATTCCAGAGGAGTAAAAAAGAAAAGATATTTGCAAATGCTAGAAATGCTGCTGCAGGTTCTCTGCGCCAATTAAATAGCGAAGTAACAAAAAATCGACCATTGAGATTTTTTGCATATTCCCTAGGAACTATTTCTTATAATTTTGTGCCTTCTCAGGAACAGCTTATGAAGGTGCTAAGTAACTTTGGCTTTACTGTTAATACGGACAGACGTAGTTGTCGGGGCGTAAATCAGCTTCTGCAAACGTATAAACACATTTGCAATAAGAGGGAGAGCCTTGATTATGAAGTTGACGGTATTGTCTATAAAGTTAACAATTTTAGTTATCAAGAGAGATTAGGAGCTAGATCGAATTCTCCTAGATGGGCTATTGCACATAAGTTTCCACCAGAAGAAAGCTTCACGAAAGTGCTTTCAATTGAAATTCAAGTTGGAAGGACTGGTACTTTATCTCCGGTAGCAAAGTTAGAACCAGTTGAGATTGGCGGGGTCATGGTTTCCAGTGCAACTCTTCATAATGAAGACTTCATTAAAGGTTTTGATAATGCTGGTAATCGCATTCGTGATGGCATTGACATTAGGGTTGGGGATTTGGTCAGTGTATATAGAGCGGGTGATGTGATTCCTAAGGTTAAATCTATTAATCTTGCAGAAAGAAAAACAGATTCTAAGCCATTTATTTTTCCTAATTGTTGCCCGGAATGTGGTGGTAAATTAACAAAAAAACAAAATGAGTCAGTTATTCGCTGCCATGCGGGACTTTCATGTCGGGCCCAAGTATTAGAGCGCATGAAGCATTTTGTATCGAAGCAAGGATGCTCTATTGAAGGTCTTGGAGAAAAACAAATTATTAGTTTTTATGATTTGGGATGGCTTTCCACCCCAGTAGATATATTTAGGCTAAAATTAAATCATGGAAAAAATAGTGCAAGGCCATTAGAAAAAATAGCAAATTGGGGGAACAAATCTGCCGAAAATCTCTTTGATTCTATAGATAATAGCAGGGATTTGGGTTTGGAAAGGTTTATTAATGCTTTAGGAATACGTTATGTTGGTGAAGTAGTTTCTCTGACATTGGCTAGATATTATGAGACTTGGCCTGTTTTTCACAAAAAAATGCGCAATATAGCAAGGGGCAAAACTGATGATTTTGAGGAACTTAATAATATAGATGGAATAGGATTGAAGAGTGCAGAAGAACTAAGAATTTATTTCGAAAGTAAGGAGACAGAGAAACTTGTGGAACAGCTTTTGTTAGAAATAAATATTACAAGATCAGCATCAATAAGCGTGCTTAGCCCAGTATCCGGTCTGACGGTAGTATTCACTGGATCCTTGGAAGCTATGTCTAGGTCTGAAGCAAAATCATTTGCTGAAAAGATGGGTGCAAAAGTTTCAAATACTATTTCTTCTAAGACATCTATTTTAATTTGTGGTTCTGGGGCGGGCTCAAAATTACGAAAGGCTAAGGAAATAGGGATTAAAGTTTTAACAGAGGATGAATGGATTAAATTAGTCAAAAGTTAGTATTATCAAAAGGTTATAATAAAATATTGATATGATAAAATTGACCAACAGGCCTGAATTCCTATTTTCTCTTTTTGGAAATCTTGCTAAATTAGAAGGCATCGGACCTAAGACTACTATGCACCTTGGCAAGATTGGGATTTTAAAGCCTATAGATTTTCTTTATTCCAAGCCAACAGGATTGAAGGTCCGAAAATTCGTAAAGGGTGTTGCTGAAGGAAATGTTGATGAAAATGTGATTGTAAAAGCAACCATAGTTAAGCATGTTTTTAGAAAATTCGGACATCCCTCATATATTGAAGTCAGAGATGACATTGGTAAATTTAATCTTGTTTTCTTTAATGCCAAGCGCGACTGGTTGGTTTTAAATTTTCCAATTGATGCAGAACGTATCATTTCTGGAAAATTGGAGAGGTTTAGTAATGAATTTCAGATAATTCATCCTGATTATGTGCAAAAACTAGATGAAATCAATGAGATCCCTAAAATAGAAACCTTGTATTCTCTTACTAAAGGAATTTCTCAGAAATTATTTTTTAAGTCCGTGGGTAAGGCGTTGGCCCTGCTGCCCAAGGAAATAAATAATGTTGAGTGGATTAATGATAATAGGCTTTCTACCAATGGATGGGTAAGTTTCAAGGAAAGTCTTAATAGACTGCATAATCCGCTAAATGTCGATGATTTTTCGGTGAGTTCCCCTTTTTGTCTTAGGCTGGCCTATGATGATTTATTCAGTCATCAAATTTCTTTGGCACTTTCCAGAAACAAAGTTAGGCAAGCGAACAAGAATAGAAAGCCAATAATAGGGAAATTATCTCAGCTGCTTATACAAAAGTTACCCTTTAAGCTAACAGAGGCACAAGTTAACTGTATAAAGGAAATAAAAACTGATTTATCAAACACTAAGCGAATGTTCAGGTTGTTGCAGGGTGATGTAGGTTCTGGAAAAACTTTGGTAGCTTTTATTTCTATGCTATTTCTTGCTGAGAATACTGGGCAATGTGCCCTAATGGTTCCGACTGATTTATTGGCCCAACAGCATTACAGCAATTTGCTTAGATATATCAAGGGCATGGGCATTGAAGTCACAATATTATCAGGAAAAGTAAAGCCAAAAATCAGAAGAGAAAAATTAGAAAGAATTAAGGATGGCACAAGTCAAATAGTTATAGGCACTCATGCTCTTTTTCAGAAAGAAGTGCAGTTTAAGAATTTGCAATTTGCAGTTATAGATGAACAACATAGATTCGGAGTAAAACAGAGGTTTGATCTCATCCAGAAAGGAGATTCTATCGACATATTAGTCATGACAGCTACTCCGATTCCGAGAACCTTGCAGCTATCAAATTATGGAGATTTAGACGTTTCTATTATTGATGAAAAACCGTTTAATAGAAAAAGAATTGATACAGCTGTAATTTCTGAAACAAAAATAGAACCTTTATTGAAAAGACTAAGATTAGCTTGCAAAAGAGGTCGGCAGGCTTATTGGGTTTGTCCCTTAATTGAAGAGGATGAAAACTCAGAATTAGTAGCCCTAGAAAGACGATTTTTGGCATTAAAAAAATATGACTCATCTCTTACTGTAAAAATTATCCATGGAAAAATGTCTGAGGAAGAAAAAAATGAATCCATGCAATCTTTTGCGGCCGGAGAGGTTCAGGTCTTATTAGCTACAACTGTGATTGAGGTGGGGATCGATGTTCCAAATGCATCAATAATGATCATTGAAGGAGCCGAACGGTTTGGACTTGCACAACTCCATCAATTGAGAGGAAGGGTGGGGCGTGGGGATTTAGCTTCAAGTTGTACTTTGATTTACTCCAGAAATTTAAGTAGTTCAGGCAGGGAAAGGCTAGAAATTTTAAGGAATAATGACAATGGTTTTCATATAGCTGAAGAAGATTTAAAGATGCGAGGAGGGGGAGACCTATTAGGATCGCAGCAATCTGGGGTCCCAAAATTCAGGTTGGCAGATTTAGACTTGCATCTAGATATCTTGACTTGGGCACAGGAAGATGCGCGGAGAGTTGTAACTGATAACCCAGAACTAAAAGGCATTGAGGGAAGCAATATCCGCTTATTATTGTTTTTGATGGGTAGAGAAGAATCTTTGTCATTAATAAGAGCCAGTTAGATTACATCTTTACAAAACTTATTTATTTGTATAATTTGGAACAAAACAAGAACATGGTTATGAAGATGAGAAGAGAAATATTATCTATGGCAAGTTTTATAGGTAAAACTGGGGCTTTAGCCCTAACAATAATGCTTTTTAACTATTTAATAATATTAATATTTTTTAATTTTTAATTATAGTTTTATGAGTCATCCTGGAGGGCATTTCTTGTGGCGTCCAGTGCTAACATAATTGAGGCATGACGGTTTTTAAATTCGACGGCAGGACGTAAGAGCTCATAATTGGAGAAAGGTGGTGGTGGGGCAGATAAATTCTTCTCTAACATATCTTTAACACAACTATGTAATGAGCTTATACCTAATAGGTCTAAACCTATGACATTTTTAGCCAGAATAGAAGCAGATGCTTGACCAAGAGCACAAGCTTTAACTTCCTGTTTAAACTCATGAATTCTTCCGTTAACTTTATTTATGTAAACTACAATTGATGAACCACAGATAGGAGATCTCAGTGATATAACCCTNTCAGCTTTTTCAATTTTGCCTATATGAGGTATTTCTGTTGCTAGTTTCAGTATCTTTTCAGTNTATAGTTTCATTTNCTTTNAACGCGTCCTATGTAGAATTTTTCAGAGCCTTCGTTCAGAATNAGTTTATAGGATAGTAGTCTTAGATTTNATAGGTTTTTNTATATATGAAAAGATTTTTNGACGAATTGCTATTCNGTCTAGGGTTTGACTCTCNTAATAGCCCGGATATCTATATAAGGCGAATACTGATAATGAGTTGGATGAATAAAGAAGGCGGTTCAAATATCATTGAATCTATTAAGAGGAGATATTAAGCAAGATTTATAAACAAATAAACAATATTTAGTTAGAGGGTGAATCTTTTGAGTCTGGGAAGTTTGCTAAAATTCACCAATTAGATTGCGAATAATGATTCCGGTTAGTAAAGTAGCTAATCAGTTATAGATCACTTGCCATACTGGTGCTGAGATCTGATTTTCAGAAAAAGAAATTAGCCTTCCTAAAGCATTTATAGTCCAAGAATAGACCTTATTTCTTTTATATTTGTGCCAGAGTTTCTCATACTTAAAATGCTTTCAGCACCTTTACTTTTTGCCAGTTTATTTCCATTCTTATCCTTGATTAAGGGATGGTGTATATATACGGGAGTTTTAAAGTTTAAGAGATATTGTAAAATGACGTGAATTGGGGTGACATAAAATAAATCATTCCCCCTAGAAACATGTGTGACTTTCTGTTGTGCGTCATCTACAGTCACTGCAAGGTGATAGGATGTCCTTATATCTTTTCTAGCTATAATAAAGTCGCCATATCTTTTTTCCAACCAGCCTATTTCAAAAGTTTGATCACCATTTTCTTTATTAGGACCAATACCTTGTTCAAAAAAATTAATGTACTCTGTCTCAAGGTAATTTTTAGATTTTAGTAGGTTAAGCCTAACATTTCGGCCATCTAGAGAGAGATTTTTTTCTCTACATGTCCCTGGATATACTACTGTACTACCATCGTTAGCCAAATTGTTAGGAGCAGAAAGAGCTTTTTTAATATCTGATCTTGTGCAATCACAACCATACACTAAACCTTTGTCAACAAGCTGTTTCAGGCTATTTATATAAATTGATAACGCCTCAGATTGTCGAAGGGGAGTAGAATCCCATTGAACTCCAAGCCACTCAAGATCTCTATAGATTTGTTTTTCAAAATCAGGTGTACATCTGGTTATATCGATATCTTCTATTCTTAGGTGCAATGTCCCAGAATTTCTTGTAACGAGGTTCTGCGTTAGTAAGGCTGAATATGCATGCCCAAGATGTAGGAGTCCTGTTGGAGAGGGTGCAAATCTAGAAACAAACATCTTATTAATTGTCGCTGTTATTATTCATATAAGATTATGTTTTGAACTGAACCATTCATTCCAAGCTTTCTTTGCTCTAGAAGTAAACGCTATTTTACGATCGTCTTTTTTCAATTTTTTCCCATCAGTTGGGGGTGGTTCAGGAAATAATCCGAAGTTTATGTTCATTGGTTGGAACAAGGATTTATTATCTTGTAAAAGAAGATAGTTATGTAAACTTCCTAGCGCAGTGCTAAGAGGTGGTGGGGAACATTTTTTCTCAGTGATTTTTTCGAATATGAACAGAGCAGCGAGTAGTCCTATCGCTGTACTCTCTACATACCCTTCGACCCCAGTAATTTGACCAGCAAAATGAATTTGAGGAGAGTTCTTTAAACTCAAATCAGACCTCAAAACTTCGGGTGAATTAATGAATGTGTTTCTATGTATGCCGCCTAATCTTGCAAACTTAACATTTTCTAGCCCAGGTATATTTTGGAAAATGCTGACTTGAGAAGAATGTGTCATTTTTGTTTGAAAACCAACCATGTTGTATAGAGTTTGGGCGGTATTATCCGGCCTGAGCTGGACCACAGCATAGGGGCGACGGTTGTTATCGTGAGGGTTTCTTAGCCCTACGGGCTTCATTGGACCAAATCGCAAGGTATCATGACCTCTTTCTGCCATTATTTCAATGGGTAAACAGGCTTGGAAATATGGTGTTTCTTTTTCCCATTCTTTAAATTCAATTTTTGGTGAAGTAATTAAGTTTTTTACAAAAGAGTCATATTCTTCGTTATTCATAGGGCAGTTCAGGTAAGCTCTTTTTTCAAAGTTGTTTTCTCCCTTATCATACCTTGATTGGAACCATGCCTTATTCATATCAACGTCTTCTTTATAAACAATTGGTGCAATAGCATCAAAGAATGCTAAATTTTCAGATTTTGTAATTATTTTAAGTTTCTCAGCTAGAGCATTAGATGTAAGTGGACCAGTAGCTATTATAGTTAATTCATTTTCAGTTGATAATTGGGTAACTTCTTCATGTTTAATTTCTATTAAGGGATGGGCCTTGATTTTTTTGGTGATTTCACTAGAAAACTTTACTCTATCAATTGCTAAAGCTCCACCAGCTGGAACTGAATGTTTGTCTGCAGTTTTCATGATCAAACTATGTGCTGACCTTAATTCCCATTTTAATTGACCTACAGCATTCTTCTTATCGTCATTAGATCTAAAGGAATTCGAGCATACCAGTTCACAAAAGTTTTCAGTATAATGTACCGCGGTTTTTTTAATCGGTCGCATCTCATATAACTGTACATGGAATCCCTTGTTTGCCAGTTGCCAAGCTGCTTCGCAACCGGCTAGCCCTGCACCCACAATCTTAATTAAAGAAGTATCCATAGATTCTTATTCTTAATTTATATGTAAACTCTTAATGCTTTAGGCAGGTGTTTCCTCATCATTTTTCTCAGCTATCCATGCAACTGACACAACTTTCTCATCTCCTGATGTATTAAAAATCTTAACACCAGATGCTGTTCTAGATTGCCTAGATATTCCAGCTACGGGACATCTTATTGCCTGCCCTGCAGAAGTAACAAGCATAATTTGATCATCATCTTCAACCGGGAAGGCTGCCACAATGGTATCATCTCTTCTTAGTAAATTTGCAGCCGTAATACCTTGTCCCCCTCTCCCAGAAACCCTGAATTCATGGGCTGAAGATCGTTTCCCAAAGCCTGATGATGTTAAAGTTAGGACCCACTCTTCCGAAGCTGATAGCTCAGTATATCTATCTTTTGATATAGTAACATAGTCTCCGCTTGTATTTTCTTCGATAGACTCCTCACCAGTGATAGCTCTTCTCATCTTAAAATAAGCTGATCGTTCTTCTGAGGAAACATTTACATGCCTAATTATCGCCATAGAAACAACCAAATCCTTTTTCACTAATCGAATACCTCTTACTCCTGTAGAGTCTCTTCCTTTGAATATCCTCACGTCCGAAACGGGGAATCTTATCGCTTTACCTAAAGATGTTGTTAGAAGCACATCATCCGATTCCGAACAAATTCTCACATCAACCAAACTTGTTTCATCTGGTAATTTCATGGCGATTTTTCCATTCGACTGCACCTTTGTAAAGTCAGACAGGGCATTGCGTCTAACGCTACCAGTTGATGTTGAAAAGAAAATTTGCAAACCATCCCAAGTTTCTTCCTGGGCATCAACAGGCATTATGGCCGCGACTGATTTTTTAGGGTTTATTGGTAGAATATTTATTATTGCTTTGCCTCTAGAATTCCTTCCCCCAATCGGCAGCCTCCAGGTCTTAATTTTATAAACAATCCCGTCAGTAGAAAAAAACAATAGAGGAGTATGTGTATTTGCTACAAATAAATTCGTGACAAAGTCTTCCTCTTTTGGATTCATCCCCAGAGAACCTTTCCCCCCACGTTTTTGTTCTCTGTACTCGGACAAGGCTGTCCTTTTGATGTATCCACCAGAAGTAACAGTGACGACCATTTCTTCTTTTTCTATTAGATCTTCGTCTTCAGTATCGCCTTCAAATTGAACAATTTGAGATCGACGTTCAGTGGCATAATTTTCAGTCAAATCATCTAACTCTTCTACCACTATGTCTAAGATTTTTCTCCTGGATTGCAATACTTCCAAATAGCCTTTAATATTTTTTGAGAGTTGAGCAAGTTCCTGTGATATTTCTTTCATTCCAAGAGCAGTCAGACGTTGTAATCGGAGATCTAAGATTGCCTTGGCTTGATTTTCAGAGAGGTTGTAGGTGCCGTCTTGATTAGGTTTGTGAGACGGATCATCAATTAGTTCCAAATATTGAAGTATATTATTTGAGGGCCATCGCTTTTCCATAAGTTCTTTCTTTGCTTCTGTCCCGTCATTAGAGTTTCTGATTAGCTTAACAACTTGGTCAATATTGGAAACCGCAACAGCAAGACCGCACAGCAAATGGCTTCTATTCCTAGTTTTTTTAAGATCAAAGGTTGTTCTTTTCGTGACAATTTCAACTCTAAATTCGAGGAATTCTTCAAGATACATCTTTAAATTTAGTTGTTGTGGCTTTCCCTTATTAAGAGCAAGTAAGTTGCAGCCAAAGCTAGTTTGTAGTGGAGTAAACCTAAATAACTGATTAAGCACTACTTCAGCGGTGGCATCTCTTTTTAATTCAATTACAATTCGTATTCCAACTCTATCAGATTCATCCTGTATATGTGATATGCCTTCTATTCTCTTATTCTTTGCTAAATCGGCTATTTTCTCAATCAATGTTGCCTTATTTACTTGATATGGGAGCTCGGTTACTACTATTCCTTCTCTTTCGTTACGAATTTTCTCAATTTGTGTTTTTGATCTAATTAAGATAGAACCCCGCCCTTCCGAATAGGCTCGACGAGCTCCACTGTATCCAAGTATTAAGCCGCCTGTTGGGAAATCAGGTCCTGGAACGATGTCCATCAATTGTTCTAACGTGGTATTTGGTTCAAGTATTAGCTGCTTTGTGGCTTTTATGAGTTCTCCCAAATTATGGGGTGGGATATTGGTAGCCATACCCACAGCTATACCTCCAGCACCATTCAAAAAGAGATTAGGGAACTTAGCAGGCAAAACTGTTGGCTCAAGGTCTTTGCCATCATAATTGTCTTGAAAGTCAACGGTTTCTTTCTCAATATCAGCGAGTATATTTTCAGTAATTTTGGCTAATCTTACTTCTGTGTAGCGCATGGCTGCAGCAGAGTCACCGTCAATCGAACCAAAATTTCCTTGTCCATCAATTAATAAAGCAGACATTGAAAAATCTTGAGCCATCCTTACCAAAGCGTCATAAATGGCGCTATCGCCATGAGGATGATATTTACCCATGACATCACCCACTGGCCTAGCGGATTTTCGGTATGGTTTATCCTGAGAATTACCTGTTTCATGCATAGCATAGAGTATTCTTCTATGAACTGGTTTTAGGCCATCTCGAAGGTCTGGAATGGCTCGGCTAACAATCACGCTCATAGCGTAATCCAGATACGACTCTTTCATCTCGTCTTGAATCTGAATCGTCTCTATTGAGTCATTTTTCAGTGTCTGGTCAGAATCATTTTCCATGATTGTAGGAATATCTATTATTCAACATTTTAGTTAAAAGTTTGCAGAAATTATTATCCATTTGATATTATTACATTTAACATTCTAATGATAGGGGAAAAGCCATCCTTATGGATTAAAAAGGTATTTCATCATCAAAGTCATCAGGTGAAAAACTAGTAACCTTCTCAGGGTCTTGCGATTTTTCTAACTGCTCTGAACTGGGCTGACTCGTTACATTTTCTGTGTCAGCCTTATTATCTAAGAGTGTAATTTCTCCACGATATGGTCGCAAAACTACTTCTGTGCTGTATCTATCTGCACCAGAGTTATCTTGCCATTTCCTTGTTTCTAACTGGCCTTCAATATAAATCTTTGAACCTTTCTTTAGAAATCTCTCTGCAATGTTTACTAGTGGTTCGGCGAAAATTGCTATATTATGCCATTGTGTTCTTTCTTGCTTCTCTCCGGAGTTTCTATCTCGCCATGTTTCCGATGTCGCGACTGGAAAGTTACAAACCTTGCCACCATTGGGGAAGGTTCGAACTTCTGG
>PACC02000036.1 GCA_002699695.2 Paracoccaceae bacterium
TAATGAAAGCCTCTAACAAAGGGTGCCTAGGCTTGGCTTGCATTCCTTCAGCTGTTTGAACTGATTTTCCCGCAACAGCGCCCAATGAAATATCGCAAGACATTACTGCTTGGCCGTCAATAATTACTGTACACGCTCCACAAGTTGCTTGACCGCAACCATAACGAGTTGCGCACAAACCCATATTGTCTCTAAGCACAAACAAAAGAGGCGTGTCCTGATCCGCCTTTATCTTACATTTTGATCCATTAATGATCAAAGATATCGAATCTTTTGCCTTAGACATCGTCTTTCCCATCTCATTCAAGTCGCTCAATTACCAGTTCATCGGGTTTTATAAGTAGGTTTCTATAGTGTAAGGATAAGTAAGCTGCATCAACTTTACTCATAACGCGATGCTTAAAAATTAAATAAAGAGGAACCCTCGCAGTATAAATGTATTTTTCACTATACCAGAAAGGGTCTATTTCCATTTGCTTACCATTCAGTTGAAATGTATTGAGTTTCCTGAAACTCTAACATTCCCTCTTTACTGCCTTCCCTACCCAATCCCGATTGCTTTACACCTCCAAAAGGGGCTGCTGGATCCGAAACAAGGCCTCGATTTAAACCGATCATACCAAATTCTAAATTTTCTGATAGATTCATACCTCTCTTTAGGTCCGTCGTATAAACATATGCCACTAATCCATATTCCGTATTATTTGCCCGTTCGATAATTTCCATTTCGCTATTAAATGTTTGAATAGCAGCAACCGGCCCAAATATTTCGTCAGAGAGACAATCAGCACTGTTTGGAACATTTGTTAAAACTGTGGGTGGATAGAAAAAACCTTTACCTTCAGGTTTTTTCCCACCTAAATTAATCTTTGCACCTTTGGAAACTGCGTCACGAACAAAATAATCAACTTTATCTCTTGTCTCCGCATTAACTAAAGGACCAACATCAGTACTAGCGTCACTTCCGTTACCCATCTTAAGCTTGGCCATTTTCTTAACAAATCGTTCGACAAATTCTGATTCCACGTTCTCGTGCACGTAAATTCTATTTGCAGCAGTACAGGCTTCACCTAAATTACGCATTTTTGCCACCATTAACCCATCTGCTGCCGCCTCCAAGTTAGCGTCCTCACAAACAATAAATGGGGCGTTTCCGCCCAACTCCATTGCAGGTTTGATAACATTATCAGCCGCTGCGTGTAAGATTTTTCGCCCAACTTCTGTTGACCCCGTAAAACTAACAACCTTTGTTCGACGATCTCTCAGAATTGCACCCACAATACTACCGGAAGAGCGAGACGGCAAAACATTTACTACGCCCGGAGGCACTCCTGCTTTTTCTAAAATTGGCATCAATGCTAACATTGTCAGAGGAGTCTCTGACGCTGGCTTTATAATTACTGAACAACCTGCCGCAAGGGCGGGACCAATTTTTCTAGCACCCATAGCTGCGGGATAATTCCAGGGAGTTACGAGAACTGAAATTCCCGCTGGTTTCTGATGCACTAGCACACGAGCACCTGTCGATGGTGCCATCCCAAGATGTCCTTCTGAACGAACCGCCTCCTCAGCATACCAACGAAAAAATTCAGCCGCATATCGTGCCTCACCAATTGCGTCAGAAGCTCCCTTGCCGTTCTCTAATGTGATTAGGCTGGCTATTATATCTAATTTCTCTGTAATTAATTCAAAAGCTTTTCTTAATATTTCTCCCCTTTCACGAGGACTTTTCGATGCCCATAAGGGAAAAGCATATTCTGCCGCTTTTAGGCATAACATCGCGTCATCGACAGTTCCGCTAGCAACATTAGTTATGACTTTTTCTGTGGCTGGATCCAATACTTGAAAAGTTCCACCATCTGAAGCGGGACGCCATTCACCATTAATATATAACTGGTTTTTTAATTCTTTCATCTTTAATCCTAAAGTAGTTGAAGAATAGGGTTCTCTACCCTTGCCGCTATCTCGTTAATTAATTTAGTGGCATCAGATAATTGAATGTCCGCATCACTATATGAAAAATTTAATATAAAAGTACCATTATGATGACCTACACTGAGAATATTTCCACTGCTTCCTGAACCATAGCTAAATAACTTCGTTTTACGCAAGTCAAATAGTGAAATTGACACTGCAGAGGCTTCGAGGTTTTTAGAGTCTGCATCACCCGATGACGATACCGAGCCATCCAAATTCATAATCTGCAGGGTTAACACTCTTTCGGGAAATAAAAAACGCCAAGCACCACGCACAAAAGAAACAAAGATTGTTTTTTTATCGATTTTATCTGATCCTTCAACTAGCTCCAGAAACAATCCATCATCAACAATGGCTATTAAGTTAGATNNNCCCCCAACAGGCANCCCCNTTATGTCAGATGCATGGATTGGCTCAGAAAGGCCTAAAGACCGCAGCCTGGAAACCTGAATTCCTCTCTCTGCGGCTATNACTTTAGCTTTCGGTGATGCTAAGACTTTTTTGCTAACAGAACTTGGAGAAACAAGTTCTNGGCNTTTANAACTATTTTCCTCCTGACTTGTAGGNANATCNTTTTTCCCAGCAACAACTTCCTTTTCAANTGGGCTTTTTTGTTTNTCANCTAATNTTGAATCNTCTTCATTTGTTAATNNNGGCANTTTGACGCTTTTAACGACATCTTTTTTGTTTTCGACAATTGTTGCAATCANTTCTCCAACTGGAATCTCAACACCTAATTCAACTTGTATACATGACAAATAACCCTCTGACTGNGCCTCTACCTCCATAGTCGCCTTGTCAGTCTCCACCTCAAAAATTGCCTCACCTTTTGTTACTTTGTCACCTACATTTTTGAGCCAGGAAACAATTGTTGCACTATCTTGGTTCATTCCAAGTTGTGGCATTTTAATTTCAAAGGACATGTATTAATTCTCCAGCAACAAGTTTTCTGGCTTTATCCGCAACGCCCTCTGCAGTTGGTACCGTAATATCCTCTAGAACTGGACTGAAAGGGATAGGAACATCCATCGCTCCCATTCTCACAACTGGAGCATCCAGGAAATAGAATGCCTTTTCGCTAATTCGAGAGGCAATCTCTGCCGTAGTTCCAAAATTTTGATGCCCCTCATCAACAACGATTGCTCTTGATGTTCTTTTAACAGAATCCAAAATGGTAATTTCATCTAAAGGGACTAGGGTTCTAGGATCAATAACTTCAGCGCTAATCCCATCTTGTTCCAAAAGCAGAGCAGCCTTTTCACAAACCTGACGCATTGAAGACGTTCCAATTAAAGTCACATCAGTCCCCTCTCTCAGGATAGCGGCTTTACCAAATGGTAGACGGTACTCTTCTTCTGGAACGAAAGCCTTATCCTGGTACATTAGTTTATCTTCAAAAATTACAACGGGGTTGTCATCTCTTATTGCCGTTTTTAATAATCCTTTAGCTTCATAGGCAGACGACGGCATTGCAACCTTTAACCCGGGAATATGGGCAACTAGAGCATGTAAAGACTGGCTATGCTGCGCAGCTGAACGTCTGGTGGCTCCAAGATTTGTTCTTAATACAAGTGGGACATTCAATTTACCCCCTGACATGTAGTGTATCTTTGCCGCCTGATTACACAATTGATCCATAACTAGGAATAAAAAATCCCCGAACATTAAATCTACAATAGGTCTTGAGCCCGTCATGGCAGCGCCTACTGCCAGTCCCATAAAACCTGGCTCAGAAATAGGTGTATCTATAATCCTATCAGTAGAGAATTCTTCAACCAAACCAGAGGTTACCTTAAAAGGCGTGCCAGCCTCTGCAACATCTTCTCCGATAAGAAACACGGTCTCATCCCGCCGCATCTCTTCAGCTATCGCTTGGTTAACTGCTTGTGAAAGTGTAATTTCTGGCATTTTTTAACCCTCTTGAAAAACGTGCATATCTACTTCTGAAATATCTGGATAATCTGCATTAATGGCGTAATCGACGGCTGCACTAGCTTCGTTACGTACCTTTAAATAAAGTTCTCGAAGCTCTTCATCATTAGCGATACCTTCTGTTTTTAAAAAAGTACCTAATATTTCAATTGGATCCCTATTTTTTTTCCATTCTGTTTCTTCCTCTTTAGATCTATAATAAGTCCTATTAATGTCACCTACATGATGCCCATGATATCGATAAGTCATCAGCTCTATGAAAAATGGGCCTTTACCTTTTCGAGCTTTCTCTACGAGTTCAGAGGCCAATCTGTTAACTGCAATCACGTCTTGTCCATCCACACTAAACGCTTCTATACCAAAAGCACGAGCTCTCTCCAGAATTTCACCCGCTGCAATTTCATCTGTCGAGGTATACTCAGAATATCCATTATTTTCACATGCATAAATGACAGGCAGTTTCCACAAAGCTGCCATATTCATGACCTCATACATTAAACCCTGAGCAGTTGCACCGTCTCCAAAAAAACATACAGTCACATCATCAGACTTTTGTAACTTAGCACGCAGAGCGGACCCCGTTGCGATACCCATGGACCCTCCCACAATAGCATTTGCACCTAGATTACCATTTGTCTGATCTGCAATATGCATAGAGCCCCCCTTGCCTCTGCAATAACCATTAACCTTTCCTAAAAGTTCACAAAACATTTGCCTAAAGTCTGCACCTTTCGCCATACAATGCCCATGACCTCTGTGGGTAGAGGTTATTTTATCGGTCACTTTTAAAGCCTCGCATATTCCTACTGCCACTGCTTCTTCACCCGAATACATATGTGTCAATCCAGGCATTTTCGCATCCAGATAAAGCTGGTTGGCATTATCCTCAAAAACACGGATTTTTGCCATCTGCGTGTACATTCTCAGATAAAACTCTGTGTTATGTTTTTTTTCTTTCACTATTCACCCACTAAAATTAAAAATTATAACAATTCGAAATCAATTACTTATGAGAAGTTAAGATGCCTAATAACGGTTAGCTATGGGGAGCTCTTCAGCAGGAAATAATGAAATCACCTCGCACCCTTTGTCTGTCACTACTACTTCTTCTTCTATGCGGGCAGCAGAATAACCATCAGCAGCCGGACAGTAAGTCTCTAAAGCAAAAACCATCCCAGTTTTTATTTCCATTGGATGTTCCAATGAAATTGCTCGACTGATAATTGGTCTCTCATGCAAGGCTAAGCCAAGACCATGGCCAAACTGTAATCCAAAAGCTGCGTCCTCATTAGGAAAACCCAAACTTTCGGCTGTTGGCCACACTTTTGCAACTTTGTCAGTTGTGACCCCCGGCTTAATCATTGCAATCGAAGCATCCAACCATTCCCTGCATCTTATATATGCATCATTTTGTTCTGTCGTGGCTCGACCAATATTAAATGTCCTATAATAACAGGTTCTATACCCTTGATAGGACTGTAAAATATCAAAGAAAGCTTGGTCACCTGGTCTAAAATAACGATCGGTAAAATTGTGTGGGTGCGGATTACAACGCTCTCCAGAAATAGCATTGATAGCTTCAACATCATCAGAGCCCATTTCATAGAGCATTTTATTTGAAAGGGCCACGATATCATTTTCCCTAATTCCAGGCTTTAATTCTTCGTAAATCATATGATAAACACCATCCACCATACTGGCTGCTTGCGTAAGTAATTGAATTTCGTCCCAATTTTTTATTTCTCGAGCTGCCAACATTATTTGTTGTCCGTCAATTACTTTGATACCCTCTTCTTGCAAAGCATGGAACATGGCAGTTTCAGCATAATCCACGCCTACTGGCATATCAGCCATTCCAGCGTTGCGGATAAGATCGGCGATTTGCTTTGCATACTTCCTCATCAGGCCAAATTCTGGTGGAATAGTACCTCGCATACCAACGACACCAGCCAAACAATGATCTGGTTCAAGCCAATCTGAATATTTTTGATGATGCACTGCTGCTGAACCAAAATCCCAAACGTATGGGCTATCATCACCGGTCAATAGACAAAAACGACACATTTTATCCCGTTCCCATTCACCAATTTTCGTGGCCGAAACATACCGAATATTGTTAACGTCAAATAGAAGTAATGTACCTGCAGGTGAGTTTTGCAAAGCTTGCCTTGTTCTGCTCAGTCGGTAACGACGCAATCTGTCATGGTCAACACGGCGTTCAAAATCAACACTGGTGTGACCCCATGCTGGGAGTCGACCTTCCCATCTCCAATTCGTTTCTAAATCTTGAGGGGTTAATACATTCGGTGTAAGAGCTAGTGTCTTAGAATTCATGATTTTCTCCATTTATTTAGTAAGATTTTCTGCCATCCAGTCAGCACTCTGTGATCTATATTTATAGGGTCGATTATTTACTACATGTGTTCCGTCTTCCACCATATTCAAGGTCACATCACCGGAAGTAGCATTTGCTAACTTTTGTGCATGATCGGGGGGAATTACTCTGTCTAGAGCGCCACCCACAATATACAGCGGGCAAGTAATTTTATCCGCCACTGAGCTTAAATTCATTTTCTTAGCCGCATTTTGTGCCGAGGACAAATCTTCACTATGACTTCTGGAAATGAATGCCTCTCTTGTCAATGCGGGTGCTCGCTCAAAAGCTTCAGAAAAATCAAAGGGACCCGTTAAAGAAATACAAGCTTTAATGCGTTTTTCGAAAGCAGCTGCACGAGGCGCATAATAGCCTCCCAGACTAACACCCCAAATCCCTATGCTATTTAGATCAATATCATTCCTGTTTTCCAAAAAGTCTATGACAGCACCTACTGGCACCTCATAGTCAAACCGTATAGGCATTTCGAATTCAGCCTCACCTTGCCCGGGACCGTCAAAAGCTAGAGTAGCCATACCTCTCATCAAGAATGGTGCTTCATTGGTATACATCTCTTCTTTAGTACTATCTAAACCCATACACATTATAACTATTGGTGGATTTTTTATTCCATTCGGTTTTCGTAGATTACCATATAGCACCCTCCCTTCAAATGGAATTTGAACTCGCTCCCCTGGGGGGGTCATAATTGGTAGAGCTTTATTATAATTAAATATCGTTAAATTGTGCGCCTCTTTCATTTCCCTTAAATTATGAACAAATAAAAATTTTCCAAAATGGAAACAAACTGCCGCCGTTCTAAAATGTTCAGAGGCTGATATTAACTGCCCAGCAGAAAATGAGCCTTCACCCATCAATGCATGAATTTCACCTCTTTTCATCCAAGCTTCACACCAGTTTTCCCAGCTAGACAGGTTATTTGTAACGTCTTGGAAATCTGCTAATGGAACACCATTAGTCACCATTCGGTGTGCCCAATGGGCGGCAGCTGAAACAATCTTTGAATCTTTCTCTTCATTAAAAGCCATTTTTTTCCTTCAAAAATAACTAAAGTAACCTTTACTTTTATAACCAGGAAACTAAGGTTTTTTAATTTTAATTAAGTCCAATATGGATGCATTTTAGAATTCCAACTGATTAAACTTTTTTCATATTTGCTAAGTGGGGATACTTCTCGGTCAACAATGAGCCATGATAAAATGTTGCATTATAATTTTCTGAGGATTGAATTCTTGATAACCAACCTTCAATAACTGGTAGTTTGTCCCATATATAGCCAAGATTAATATCGGCCATTCTAATAATTACCGGCATAATTGCTAGATCTGCAATCGTAAACTGATCCCCGATTAGCCATGGACCTTTACTGTAATTTAGCCATTCAGCCATCCGTACAATCCCACGTTTAAGCCTTGCCAGGGATTCATCCATATCCGCTTCCGAAAAACCAGTGCGACCCATTTTCATTAAAAACTCGCGTCGGAGCGGTTTGCTATCACAAAGTGACTGAAATTCATCTTCCGTCATTGATTGAAAATGTGGAAGAAAAGCTAAGTTGTAAGATGGAATCCTAATTGCTGGCCCTGGGATCTCATCTACAAACCTCATCATAGCCCGTACTCTAGCTACAATCTCCGGTTTCTTGGGGCGCATTGGGAACACTTCGGGAAAAATATCTTCTAAATACTCTAAGATTACAGCACTATCGGTAATCGATTCCCCTCGGTGCACCAAAGCCGGTACGACACCGTTTGGATTTATCTTAAGATATTCAGGTGCGAGTTGATCTCCTGAAAATAAATCGAGTTTTTTATCCTCAAATGTTATTTTTTTTGCGTGTAGAGCGTACCTGACTCTCTGACTACAGGTTGACTGTGAAGCATTGTAAAGAATAAAATTTTCCATATTAAATTTATAAAAGATACCAGTTTTACATAAATATTGAAATTTTCAATCACTCTAGCCCTGTAGGGTATGGGTCATTCTCACTTTCCAATTTCTCCCCAGCTGCTAAGGCTACCGTTTCCAGCAGGGCAGCAAAATCTCCTTGAAGATATCCTTCCGGATCATCTTTCAGCGATGCTGCTCCAAAATGTGTTTGAAGGGCCTCTCGGGTTGCAGCCGTCACGGGCATTGGAACTTCCAATTCTCGTCCTGCTGCAAGTCCAAGATCTAAATCTTTTCTTAATAACGTTGGAGTAAAAGTAGTAGTCCAATCCAAATTCACAAAAGCATTTGTTTTGTATCTAGTAAAAATGGAACCCATAACTGAGTTGTTCATGAAATCCAAAAATGCTCTTCTTGGAACTCCTGCTTTTTGAGCGAGAACTGTGATCTCAGCTAAATTTTGGGTCACTGCGCCAAGCATCACATTATGAGCAATCTTACAAAATCGTGCAAGTTCACCCTCTCCTACATAAGAGACACCTCTGCCAGCTATAGTAGAGATAATATCTTTAACTTGATCAAATGCTTTCTTCGGCCCTGACGCAACTGCTGACAACTTTCCTGCTTTAACGCATTTGCCATTACCGGAAACTGGAGCGCAAACTAAATCGGCACCTAGCTCCGCTAGGCGTGCTCTTATATTAGCAGATTGGTCGACCCCAATAGATGAAAAATCCACAAATATTTTTGGGACACCTGAGCCTGACAAGACACCATTCTCACCAAAATACACAGCTTCAACATCGCTGCCAGTCGAAACCATAGTTGCAAGAACCTCTACACCTGACAAATCAGCAGGACTTTCCACAATTGAAGCTCCTATTTT
>PACC02000087.1 GCA_002699695.2 Paracoccaceae bacterium
GGGAGAGTTTGAATTCGGCGCCTTTTATCATTTCCTTCAAGTGGCTAACTGATCTTGTTCCCGGGATTGGGATGATGTGCTTGTCTTTGGCTAAAAGCCATGCAATTGCAAGACCTGCAGTACTAAGACCATAGTCTTTGGCAAGTTTTTGGAATTTTTCGATTATCTTAATATTCTCTGCTAAGTTTTCTCCTATGAACCTGGGGTTTACTTTTAGGAATGGGCTAGCAAGCACTCGTTCCTTCGTTGGGGGTGCATCCGTTAGAAGCCCTCGACCCACTGGAGAAAAAGCAATTAGGGCAGTTTCTAGTTCTCTAGTTTTTTGTAAAAGACCAAGTTCAGGATACCTTGTCGACAAGGAATATTCGGACTGCACCGCACCAACGTGATGAATTTTATTTGCTTTTATAAGAGAGACTGGAGAAATTTCCGAGAATCCAAATTGATTGATCTTCCCTGCTTTTTTAAACTTTAGGAGCGTTTCAACAACTTCTTCGATCGGTATATTTTCATCCCGCCGGTGGACGTAATATAAATCAATATTTTCTAAACCTAGTCGCTTGAGAGATTCATCTAATTCTTTGCTAAGATATTCTTCACTATTATCAAAAGTTGGTGGTCCACCAGGTAGAGTTTTAATACCCCCCTTCGAAGCTATATTGAAGAACTGTCGATCTTTTTTACTTAAGGAGGAAAGGAATTCACCTATGCGACTTTCAGAAAGACCCATCCCATACATATTGGCCGTATCAATATGATTGAGGCCATGGTCCATCGCGCAACCAAGTATCTTAAAGGTATCTTTTGTATCAGTTGGACCATAAAAATCGGTGAAAGACATTGCTCCAATTCCTAATGGAGAAATAGCTGGCCAATATTTTCCTGGACGACGTGTTAACATATTATGTCTCCTGTTGAATTAATCTTTCTATAACTCAAGCAAAGGTGTATACCAGAACAAAACGATCGATAGCAAGCAAATTGATTATATGTAGTGAGGTGTTTATCGAATGGAATGGAAAGTTTATTTATCTGGAGAAATACATTCCTCCTGGCGTCAGGAGATTGCAAGCTCTGTCAAGAGTGAAAAATTGCCAGTGACCTTCATGGAACCAGTCACAGATCATGGGGCATCTGATGATTGTGGTGTAAACATCTTAGGAAAAGAGGAACAAAAGTTTTGGCATGATCACAAAGGTGCCAAAATTAATGCTATTCGATCAAGAAAGGGCATTCAGGAATCTGACATTGTAGTAGTTAGATTTGGGGATCAATATCGACAGTGGAATGCTGCATTTGATGCTGGCTATGCAGTAGCAGCGGGTAAATCACTTATTGTTATGCACGATATCGAATTTCAGCATGCATTGAAGGAAGTTGATGCTTCGGCTCTTGCCGTGGTGGAAAATAATGAGCAGCTTTTAGGTATATTAAGGTATGTAATAACAGGAAAGTTAAAAACTTAGATTATTTAAGTTGAATGCATATTCGAATTAGATTAGCGTTGGATTCCCTAAAATTAGGCTGATTCTTTCGATCATGGTAAAAAAATTATTTTTCTTTTCTATTACAGCTATATTGATTTCTTGTAACAGTATCGTCAATAATACGTCGGTACTGGGGTCTATTCCTGAAAGTTCTTATCCACTCAGAGGCTTTAGTAAAGTATCTGTTCATCCAGATAAAGTGCTCAAAATGCGTACTAGTTGTGACTTGTCTATGCGAATTGAAATTGTACAAGCAAAAAACTATGCTGAAACTATAGTAGAATTGAAAAACCGTGCTCTAATAATTGGTGGTAACGCGGTATCCCTTTCTAAATGGAAAGAAACGACTAATTCAACTTACTTAGTAGGGAAAATTTATCTGTGCCAGACAAAGCCTTTTCATCTGCATCCACATCCAATAGGGATTTAGTTTGTAAAACTCACAAAAGCTCATTATTCGTTTATTTTGAGGGCATTAATAAAGGCCTCCTGTGGAATTTCCACTCGCCCAAATTGTCTCATTCTTTTTTTTCCGGCTTTTTGTTTATCCAGTAACTTTCTTTTTCTTGTAATATCTCCACCATAACATTTTGCTGTGACGTCCTTTCTGAGAGCAGAGATTGTTTCTCTAGCAATTATCCTCCCCCCCAGAGATGCCTGGATAGGTATTTTAAATAGATGTTGAGGAATAAGCTCCTTTAACTTTTCGCACATACTTCTGCCGCGCATTTCTGCTCGATCTCTATGAACGATTATTGATAGCGCATCTACAGGTTCATCGTTTACTAATATTTGCATTTTTACCAAATTATCTTGAACATATTTAGAGATCTCATAATCAAAACTAGCATAACCTTTTGTAACAGATTTTAGACGATCATAAAAATCAAAAACAACTTCATTTAAGGGTAGGTCATAAACCACCATAGCCCTGGATCCTACATAGGTAAGATCTAGTTGGATACCTCGACGATCCTGACACAACTTTAATACCTCTCCCAGAAAATTATCTGGAACTAGTATAGTAGCCTTAATTCTCGGTTCCTTAATGTGATCAATTTTGACAGCTTCCGGCAAGTCTGCGGGGTTATGGATCTCCAATATTTCGTTGTCTGTCTTTGAAACTTGGTAAATAACTGATGGCGCGGTTGTTATTAAATTGATATTATATTCTCTTTCAATTCGATCACGTATTACTTCTAGGTGGAGTAGGCCTAGGAAACCGCATCGAAACCCAAATCCCAAGGCAGCGGAGCTTTCCATTTCATAGCTAAATGAAGAATCATTTACAGCTAACTTATCAATTGCTTCCCTTAGTGCTTCAAATTCAGAACTATCCACTGGGAATAGTCCACAAAAGACCACTGGCTGAGAGGGTTTATAGCCTTCAAGTGGTTCTGTGCATCCTTTATGCAAATGTGTTATGGTATCACCAACCCGTGTATCTCGTACTTGCTTTATAGAAGCGGTAAATACGCCAATTTCTCCGGGGCCTAATTGATTTATATCCACCATGTCCGGTTTAAGTACTGCTAGCTTATCTACAGAATAGTTTGCATTGGTTTGCATGAGTTTAATTTTGTCTCCCTTTTGAAGAATGCCATCATGGATTCTTACTAATACAACAACACCCAGATAAGCATCATACCAACTATCGACAAGGCTCGCTTTCAGAGGNGACTTGGAGGATCCTTCCGNACAGGGAAGTTTNCTTACTATTTCTTCAAAAACCTTACTTATACCTTCACCAGTTTTTGCTGAGATATTAATAGCTTCTGATGCATCGATCCCAATTACATCTTCAATCTGGGTTTTGACCCTAGCCACATCAGCAGCTGGTAAATCTATCTTGTTTAGAATTGGTATTATTTCATGATCTGCTTCAATTGCCGTATAGACATTTGCTAATGTTTGGGCTTCAACCCCTTGGGAAGCATCAACTACGAGTAAAGATCCTTCAACCGCATGCATTGATCTAGAAACTTCATAGGCAAAATCAACATGGCCAGGGGTATCAATCAGATTTAATATGTATTCTTCGTTTTTGCTATCGGTGTATGTTAGTCTAACGGTATTAGCCTTGATCGTGATACCTCTCTCACGTTCTATATCCATTGAATCTAGTATTTGCTCCTTCATGTCTCTTTCAGCTACAGTATTAGTAGACTGAATCAATCTATCGGCTAAGGTAGATTTACCATGGTCAATATGAGCGATAATTGAGAAATTTCTTATTTTCTTTATGTCAAGCATAGGAAGTAAAAATCCGAGAATTTCCTGAAAGAAATTTTAGATGCCAGAAACAAACAAGTTTGTACAATTTAAAAATCAAAGAACTTGATTGGATTTCCTTTCTCTCAAAATCATTAGCTAATGGATTATTGAGGAGTAGTTTGGAAACTTTCAAGGTCTTTCTTTACCTTAAGTGCAGATCGCGACAGTTTTGTTTCGTCAGCTTTCAACAAAAACAAATCTAAACCACCTTTTTTATCCACTGTTCGCAGTGCAGCTGCTGAGGCTCTGAATTTGAAAGTTTTTTCTAGCTTCTCAGAGGTTAATGATACCATACCTAAGTTAGGAAGAAATCGTCTCTTTGTTTTATTCTTAGCATGACTAACATTATTACCACTAAGAGCCATCTTTCCTGTTAATTCGCATCGTCTGGTCATTTTTTTTCCTAAGATAAAATTTACCTAACTCTTCGAGCTGGTTTGTAACGGCTATAGACAAAACCGTCAAGAGCTCTAAGCATTGAAAAAAAAATTAGCTAGGTTTGTGTTCCCAAAGGTTTTGGGATAGGTATGAATTTAGAGTCTCAATAGCCTCTAATACCGACAAATCCTCGTTGATTATTCTACTTTCTAATTTTGCCTGGATACCAACTAGGTTTGTGTTTTTTGTCAGTGCATTAAATAAAGCTGTTTGGGTTCTTTCCTTAAACCAAGCTAGTTCCTGAGATTTTCTTCTTTTTTCAAATAAACCAGATGTTCTTTGTAACTCAACAAACTCAAAGATTTCATGGCAGATTTCATTTAACCCATTACCCGTAGTGGAAGACACCATTTTAGCTTTTGGATAATCTATGTGGGTATGCTCTTTTTTGCCCAATAACCTAAGTGCAGTGGAATATTGAGCCACTGCCATGCTGGCGGCATTAACTAGTTCACCATCGGCTTTATTCACAATTATTAAATCAGCATTTTCAGTAATGCCTCTTTTCAAACCTTGTAGTTCATCACCTCCAGCAGGAGTTATAACCAGGCAGAAAATATCGGTCATTTCACTCACTGCTATCTCAGATTGGCCAACTCCGACAGTTTCAACTATGACAACATCGTATCCAGCCATTTCACAAAGTAATATTACTTCTCTTGTTTTAGATGTGACTCCTCCTAAGGTGAGTTTACTTGGAGATGGTCGAATAAATGCATTTGGTTCTTTGCTAAGTTTTTCCATTCTAGTTTTGTCGCCAAGTATAGAACCCCCAGTTTTTTTTGATGAAGGATCTACTGCTAGCACCCCTATTTTGTGACCTTTTGCTATTAATTTGTTACCTAATGCCTCGATGAAGGTTGATTTTCCTGCACCAGGTGTTCCAGATAGACCTATTCTGATAGTGGGATTTCTTTTTTTGGCTAATATTTTAAGTATTAAGTTATTTGCTTCTTTCTGGTGATCTTCACGAGATGACTCGATCAAAGTAATTGCTTTTGCAAGTCCTTGTCGGTCGCCATTCAAAAGCTTTTTTAATAAATCAGTCATTTTAGTGTATGCTAATAATTTTACTCAAATAGAATATATTGAGAGTCGTGTAATTCTTATGATTAAGCCAAGATTGGGGATCAATGTAAACACAAAATCTATTTCACACAAATTTAAGAAATTGGTTAAACATATATCAGAAACTAGTTTGAATATTGGAATTTTCTGTTAAACAGGCGCTAGGAGTAACAAATTGGTTTCAGGACATGTGCGGAATAATCGGAATGATTGCCCAAGAAGAAGTTACACCGACTATATTGGAAGTCCTCAAAAAGCTTGAATATCGAGGTTATGATAGTGCGGGGCTTGCTACAATTCAGAATTCCAAAATTGAACGCCGTAGAGCTCAGGGAAAAATTGAAAACTTAGAATTGTTGATCAAAGAAAAACCCTTGTCAGGTCATATTGGGATAGGACATACCCGCTGGGCTACTCATGGTGTGCCTAGCGAAAGTAATGCTCACCCTCATCAGAAAGGAGATGTGATAGGAGTTCATAATGGTATAATAGAGAATTTTAGAGAAATTAAAGCCGAATTAGAAATTAAGGGGTACCAATTTACTTCTGAAACCGATACAGAAGTAGTAGTCCAGCTGTGTGCTTCTTATTTGGATTTGGGGTACACTATTGAGAAGGCATTTGAGAGTACATTATCCCGCCTAGAAGGTGCCTTTGCCTTGTGTTTCATGTTTAAAGTCAATGCTGACAAGCTCCTTATTGCTAGGCGTGGAGCCCCTTTAGTAGTTGGATATGGGAATTCAGCAGTGTTTGTTGGTTCAGATGCAGTTAGCCTTTCTCATTTAATAGATGATGTTATTTTTCTTGAAGAAGATGATTGGGCAATAGTTGAAAGCAAAAGTCTTAATATATTCAATAAGTCTGGTGTAATAACAAACAGGGAAAAGAAACGAATAGAAAGAGATTTTGGGGAAATTGGAAAAGGTAATTACCAACATTTCATGTTGAAAGAGATTAACGAACAGTCTGAAGTTCTTAGCTACGCTACGGCAAGTTTCATTGATCACAAATCGTCAAGAGTAGAAATGCTACAGGGCCTTAATGAAATCAAGTCCATAAGCAGGTTAATCTTGATAGCATGTGGAACCGCTTACTATGCGTGTGCAGTGGCAAAGTACTGGTTTGAAAAATATGCAAAGATACCAGTAGAAATTGATGTAGCTTCGGAATTCAGATATCGGGATTCACCACTTGAAGATGAAGATCTTGTGGTATTGGTTAGTCAATCTGGAGAAACAGCTGATACTTTGGCAGCTCTACGAAAGGTTAAAGGCAAAGTAAAGAAAATAATTTCCATAATTAACGTGATGGAAAGCTCTATAGCTAGGGAGTCTGATTTTGTTCTCCCCATAAAGGCTGGACCTGAGATAGGTGTTGC
>PACC02000011.1 GCA_002699695.2 Paracoccaceae bacterium
ATGGGCCTGGAGAGCTTCGAGAGCCAAAGAGATGGCAAAGTATTATGACCATATTCTTACCTTATTACCGTTTGAATCAGATTTTTTCGAAAAATATGGGATAAATTGTGACTTTGTCGGTCATCCGATTTCTAGGTTGAAATTACCGAATCAGATTCAAGTAAATACTTTCATATCAAAAATGAATTTAGACATCACTAAAAGGGTCATAGCAATTCTACCTGGTTCAAGAAAATCAGAAATTCTTTTTATGTTACCAATTTTTGTGTCGGTTATTCGTAAGTTAAGAATGAAATTTGACGATTTGGAATTTGTAATTCCAGCTCCTGCCCACGTTTCCAAATTAATAGAAAACCGGATTACTAAAGAGAAAGTAAATGTTAAGATCTTAGCTGAAGAAAATTTCACTAATGAAGAGTTTAAAGCATTTAAATTCTCACTATTTGGACTATCATCTGTCGCTTTAGCGACGTCTGGTAGTGTGTCATTAGAACTTGCTCGAGCAGGGACCCCGATGGTCACAGCCTATCGCTGCGGTTGGATTTTTGAAATGATTCTCAAGCGGTTTGTGAATGTGAAAAGTGCAAACCTAATAAATATTATTTTAGGCCAAAATTTAATTCCTGAATTTCTTTTTGAAAAGTGTACGGTTAGTAACTTGTTTGCTTCTATTTCCCAGTTGCTTACAGATTCAGCTTTTCTCCTTGAGCAGAAAAGCTGTCAATCAGAGGTTATAAAGGCTTTGGTTGGAGAACAAGGAAGGTCAAGCGAGGCTGCAGCCAGATCTGTATTGCGGTTCCTTAATTATGAAGAAAGTGATATTCTCAAATGAATAAAAAATCAACGTTCCTCAATTTTTATATATGAGTTATAGGCTGGACCTGTGTAGAGTTGACGCGGTCTTCCTATTTTTTGGTTAGGATCCGAAAGCATTTCCATCCAGTGAGAAATCCAGCCAACAGTTCTGGCTAAAGCAAATATTGGAGTAAACATTGAAGTTGGAAACCCCATAGATTCAAGAATGATTCCGGAATAAAAATCAACATTTGGATAAAGTTTCTTTTCAATAAAATAGTCATCTTCCAGAGCAATTCTTTCTAATTCTTTTGCTACCTTCAGTATTGAATTATTCTCGACTCCAAGTAGATTGAGGACCTCATCAGCACTCTCTTTCATGACTTTAGATCTTGGGTCAAAATTTTTGTAAACGCGGTGCCCAAAGCCCATCAGCCTAAACGGATCGTTCTTGTCTTTAGCACGATTTATGTATTCAGGTATTTTGTCCACGGTGCCTATTTCCTTTAACATGTCTAGGCAAGCTTCATTTGCTCCCCCATGGGCTGGTCCCCACAAGCAAGCTATACCCGCCGCAATACATGCAAAAGGATTAGCCCCTGATGATCCTGCTAGCCGTACAGTTGAGGTGGATGCGTTTTGCTCATGGTCAGCATGCAGTAAAAATATTCTATCCATTGCTTTAGCTAAGATAGAATTTGGTATATATTTTTCTGAAGGAACTGAGAAACACATGTATAAGAAGTTTTCAGCATAATCCAGTGAATTATCTGGATAAACAAAGGGCTGACCAATGGAGTATTTGTAAGCATAGGCTACTATAGTTGGTAGTTTTGCAATCATCCTGATGGATGCCACCTCTCTTTGCCATGGATCATTAATATCTAAACTATCGTGATAAAATGATGACATGGCTCCTTGTACACCGCAAATGATTGCCATAGGATGGGCATCTCGACGGAAACCTCTGAAAAAATAGATCATTTGTTCATGTAACATGGTATGTCGGGTGACTCTTTGAGTGAAATTTAGCAGCTCATCTTTTTTTGGTAATACTCCATATAGAAGTAAATAACATACTTCCAGGTAATTAGATTTCTGTGCCAAGTCCTCAATGCTATAACCTCTGTAAAGGAGAGTGCCTTTGTCTCCATCTATGAACGTGATTCCGCTTTCACAAGAGGCAGTGGATGTAAACCCTGGATCAAAAGTGAATAAGTCGCTATCATTATATAACTTCCTGATATCAATTACATCAGGGCCAATCGACCCTGATAACCTTGGGAGTTCAATAGATTTGTGACCGAGATCAATTGATATATTTTGTTTTGATTTAGATGAGGTCATTCTTTTTATCACACAAGTTATTAAATCTATTAATTATTTCAGTTTTCCCCAGGGCTAGTATCATATCAACAATGCCAGGCGAGCTCAACTTACCCACTATTGCTATTCGCACCATTTGAGCAACTTCTTTATAAGTGATCTGGTGTTCTTTAGCCAATAATTTGATGGTTTCGTTTATTATTTCTCGTTCCCAAATAACGTTGTTCAACCTAATAGTCAATTCTCTTAACAAAGAGAATGATGCCTTAGTAATCAATTCCAAACAATCTGTATCAATTTTAAAAGATTTTCCTACCATTAAAAAACTTGCTTGGTCATACAATTCATTGAAGTTTTTTATTCTTGGTTTTAGAAATGGGAGAGAATAAGTTAAAATGTCTGTTTCAGATTGAGTGAGGGTCTTTATTCCAGACATTTTTAGAAAGACATCGAACTCTTTTATTATTTTATCACTGCTAGCGTTCCGAATAAGTTTGCTGCATATATCATTAAGCTTAATTGGATCAAACCTAGCGGGACTTTTCACAATTTTTCCTAAGTTAAAATTTTGAATTGATTCCTCAATCGAAATTAGATCATTGTTTCCAGGGTGCCATCCTAATTGCGAAAGGTACCTTATCATTGCTGAAGCTATTATTCCTTGCTTTTGATAATGCTCAAGTCCAACCGCTCCATGTCTCTTAGAAAGCTTCTTACCATCAAACCCATGAATAAGTGGTATATGAGAAAAATTTGGAACATCCCAATCCAATGCTCGATAGATTAAGTATTGCTTGGCTGCATTTGTTAAGTGATCATCTCCCCTAATAATATGGGTAACTTTACTGTCAAAATCATCTACTACTACTGCTAGATTATATGTTACTGATCCATCTGAGCGTACAAGGATCAAGTCATCCAGGTCTTCATTATCCCAGACGATTTTTCCTTGTACACGGTCTATGATTGTTGTCTTTCCAGATTCTGGGATACGCAAACGTACCACATATTCTCTTGAAGGGGAGTAGGCAGACTGTTTATTTCTCCAAGGAGAAATAAATTTGGTCGATTGCCCTGATTTTAATGCCTTTTCTTTGAAAGCAGCTATTTCATTCTTAGTGGAGTAACATTTATAAGCAAAGTTTTTTTGGAGTAAAAGTTTTGCAATATCTAAATGTCTTTCTTTCCTGTCAAATTGATAAATCACATCATGGTCCCAGAGCAATCCCAACCATTGTAAACCCTTAAAAATAGCTGATTCTGCTTTAGGATCAGATCGGGTTTGGTCAGTATTCTCAATTCTAAGTAAGAACTTGCCAGAATTTTTTCTTGCATACATCCAATTAAATAATGCAGTCCTGGCTCCACCAAGATGTAGATATCCTGTAGGAGAGGGAGCAAATCTGGTTACAACATTTAGATCAGGCTTATATTTCATTGGATTGATTAGCAATCATAACGACTAAGGCTGCTTTGATAGCTTAATTAGGAGTGGGGGCACAAGACAAAAATAAATAATTAATATTTTCTAATAATTCCGGATAGAATGCCTTGGATCCTTACTTGTGCACCTTTTTCGTATACTTGAGGAGAATAATTCTTATTTTCTGGTTCTAAGATAATTTTTCCTTTGACCTTTTTAAACCTTTTCAGAGTTGCTTCATTTTCATTAACCAGTGCAACTACAAGATCACCAGTTTTTGCATCATTTTTTTGCTTCACAATGGCAATATCGCCTTCATTAATTCCAATTTCGGTCATGGAATCACCAACAATATTTAGAGCAAAATAGTCACCAAGACCCAAAAGTGTTTCTGGAACAGAAATTAGATCAGACGATTCTTTTACTGCTTCAATGGGTAATCCAGCGGCTATCTGTCCTACCATTGGTATAGATCGTACTTCGTTAAACCTTAGATCAGGAAATTCATTTTTGGCTGGTAAAGATTTTTTCTCTGTGTGCTTGGATCCAATAAGGGAAGAGGGTGATCTTAGTATTTCAATGGACCTAGCTCTATGAGGCAATTTTCTTAAGAATCCCCTCTCTTCAAGAGCACATATTAGTCGATGGATCCCAGACTTTGATCTTAACCCTAAGGCAAATTTCATCTCCTCAAAAGATGGAGAAACCCCAGATGAGTTGATTTTTTTCTCTAAAAATCTCAGAAGTTCTAATTGTTTCTTTGTTAGCATGCAATATCCCGTAGTTGTTCTACTATTGTTCTATTTTTTTGTCAATGATTTTCAATTTACAGTTAGATTAATTCAATAATATCAACTAAGTCATCGACATCTTTACTGCTGTCATTTGGAGGACGGATAATAAGGCAATTTGATTCTTGGAGTGTTTTAATCAGAGAACTGTCTTGTTTACTTTTTGGTGATACAATTCGTACACCTCTGTCATTTATCATATGAGCTCTCACTAAATGTTTTCTAAGGCCATTAGGCTTCATTTTAGCATTTAACCTTGCACTGGATATGGTTGGATAATTAATTTTGCATCCAATTATTTTCATGACTAATGGGAGTAAAAATAATTGAGCACATACATAAGAGGATACCGGGTTTCCTGGTAGACCTATTAATGGCACATTCCGCAAATATCCAGCAAATGTGGGTTTTCCTGGCCTTATATTCACCTTTTCAAAACATAGCTGCAAACCTAATTCTTTTGCTGCACTTTTAACCAAGTCATAGGTGCCAACCGAAGCTCCCCCCGTAGTTACAATTATATCAGAATTTTGGCTAGCGTTGTCCAAGTTTCTTTTTATTGATTCCAAGTTATCTCGAGCTATTGGGAAAATCACAGGCTTACATGATAATTTTTCTAATAGAGAACTAATCCCATAAGCATTGGATGAAAAAATCTGGTTTTTATTGTGCTGATTACCTGGTTTAATTAATTCATCACCTATCGAAATAATAGAAATTAATGGTTTTTGTTTCACAAGTAATTTGTCGTGTCCCATTGCAGCAAATAGCATAATTTCTTTAGGAGTTATGATTTCACCTGGTTTTATTGAGATGCCTTCGATAAAATCTGTACCTTTTTTTCTGACATTTTGATTTGGTAAAACCTTTTCTGGGTTATTAATAGAAATTTCATTTTTGTTTATTGATGTCACTTCTTCTTGAATAATTACTGAATTTGCTCCTTCTGGTAATTTAGCACCAGTAAAAATTCTTACGGCGCTTCCACCACTAACTTGAGCTCTAGCAGGGTTCCCTGCTGCAGATACGTCTATCACTCTTAGAGTTTCATTTAATCTTTCATCAGATGAATTTATTGCATAACCGTCCATTGATGAGACATCGGCAGGAGGATTGTCTATTAAAGCTTTAACTTCACCGCTGAGAACTCTACCCAAACTATTTTCCAAAGTTATAGTTTCATCATTAAGGTTTACAAATTTGTGTAAACCCAAAAGTAGTTCTAGGGCTTTACTGTAGCTTCTGAGATGATGATTTTTTTCTGATGAATGTCCCAGATCTACCTCCATCTTTGAAATTCAATACTATGTTTGTGATTCTGATATTCTTATCAACTGCCTTAAGCATGTCATAAACAGTTAAACTAGCTATAGAAGTCGCCATTAAAGACTCCATTTCTACGCCAGTTTTATCAGTAGTTGTAGTGCTCGCGCTAACAAGTATGGATTTTTCACTCTCAGAAAGTTTGAAATTTATAGCTACATTTGAAAGATTTATTTGATGACAAAGTGGTATCAGTTCAGAAGTTTTTTTTGCGGCCATTATTCCAGCAATTCGTGCAACTTCTAGAACATTACCTTTTTTGGCTTTATTGTTTTGGACTATGTCATACGAAGTAGCATTCAATAGTATTGTGCAACTTGCTTCTGCTCTTCGTGAAGTGGCGCGCTTTTGGGAAACGTCTACCATGGCCGCATCACCAGTTTCATCAAGGTGGCTTAGTTTTTTTTGCTTAGACATTTGATTTGATCATCCCAATAATCTCTTGAATTCATCTTTTATATTGCTAGATTTCATTAATGTTTCTCCTATCAAAAATGTGTTGATGCCATGTTCACACATTTTTTTAATATCGTTTCTATTTGACAGGCCACTTTCAGAAATTACGTGGTATCCTTCAGGAATAAATTTGTTCAAATTGATCGTAGTTTCTAAATCTGTTTCAAAGGTATTTAGATCCCGGTTGTTTATGCCTATCAATTTTGATTTGAGATCTAGAGCCCTATCGAGTTCTTTCTTGTTATGCACTTCTAAGATTACGTTCATTTTCAAATCAAGAGCTAGTGTTTCTATTCTCTTAGCTTCTGAATTAGATAATGCAGCCATAATAATTAAAATGCAATCAGCTCCCATGGATCGGCTCTCAAACACTTGTATTTCATCAAAAATAAAATCCTTACGCAAAATAGGGATATCTGAATTTTCTTTTGCAATTTTTAAATCTTCTAGTTTTCCTTTAAAGCTAGGAAAATCTGTTAGTACAGAGATGCATGAAGCTCCCGATTCTTGATAGGTCTGAGCTAAGACTGCTGGATCGAAGTTTTTGTTAATAATTCCTTTAGAAGGGGAGGCCTTCTTGATTTCAGCTATGATGTTCACTTTGGGTATTTTTATTTTAGCTAGCTTATGATAAAAATCTCTAGGAGGCATTGCGGCTAACGCGTTTTTTTCCAATAACTCTAAACCATTGTTTTTTTTAAGAGCATCAATCTCTTCTAATTTATACTGTTTAATTTGCTCAAGAATAGAGGATGACATTATTTTCCTTTGGAAGATGAGATCTTCCTTAGCTCGGTCAATTTGTTCAAGGCTTTTCCTTCATCGATCGATTTGGAGGCTATGATAATTCCTTCATTCAGATCTTTCGCTGCACCTGCTATATATAGGGCTGCTGCTGAGTTTAGGAGAACTGAGTCCCTATAGATCCCAGTTTTTCCTCCTAACAAAGCCTTTAATTGCTCAGCATTATAATCTGGGTCACCTCCAATTAATCCTTCGAAGTTATGACAGTTAAATCCATAATCCGCAGGATTTAGGGTGAATTTCCTAATTGCACGATCTTTCAGCTCTACTACATTAGTCAAATCAGATATGGCAATCTCATCTGTCCCGTCATTGCCATGCACGAGCCAAGCCGTTTCAGTTTCAAGGGCTAGTAATGTATGTGCCATCGGTTCCAATAGCTCTTTGCTAAAGGCTCCAGTCAGTTGCTTCTTTACTCCAGCAGGATTTGTCAATGGCCCTAAGACATTAAAAATAGTTCTGATTCCTAATTCATTGCGTACAGGCATCACATTCTTCATGGCTGGGTGGAAAACAGGTGCCATCATGAAGCATATTCCAATCTCATCAAGACATTTTTGGGCCACCTCTGGAGTCATCATGACATTAATACCTAGGGCTTCTAAAATATTAGCAGCTCCTGAACGGGAAGATATATTTCTGTTTCCATGCTTTGCTACCCTTATTCCACACCCAGAAACTACAATTGCACTTGCTGTTGATATATTTAAAGTTCCTTTCCCGTCACCACCGGTCCCTACAATGTCAATAACATCTGCTCCTCCAACAATTTTTGTACTGTGTTCTCGCATAGCCTTAGTCGCCCCAATCAGTTCCTCAACTGTTTCCCCTCTTGAACTCATTGAAGCTAAAATTGCACTAAGATGGATGTCAGAAAAAGATCCATCCATGATCTTACCAAAGAGAATTTCAGATTTTTCTTTGGTTAGACTCCGTGTAAGTGAATCCTTCAGTATGTCTCTCAAATTTTCATCCATTTGCATTCTTCACAACATTTATGAAGTTTTTCAGAATCTTGTGCCCATATTCGCTTGATATCGACTCCGGATGAAACTGCACCCCATAGATGGGCAAATCTCTATGCTTTAACGCCATAATTTCTCCGCATTTGGCCTCAGCAGTAATCTTCAGTCTCTCGGGAAAGTTTTTTCTCATTACAGAAAGTGAGTGATATCTAGTTGCCTGAAATGGAGAGGGGATTCCATCAAATATGTCAATTTCATCATGATAAATTTTGTCTGTTTTCCCATGTAGTACTTCTTTTGCTAACGATACTTCTCCTCCGAATGCTTGTCCAATAGTTTGATGCCCGAGACACACGCCCAAAAGAGGTAACTGATACTGCGCTGCCTTTTTTGTGAGATCTAATGATATGCCAGCCTTAATTGGATTACATGGTCCAGGTGAAATAATAATTCCTGAAGGATTTTCAGACAAAATACTCTCTGGGTCTTTTTCATCATTTCTGTATACTTTTACGGGAGATCCCAGTTCGCCAAAGTAATGAACTAAATTAAATGTAAAGCTATCATAATTATCTAGTAATATTAACATTTTTAACTAGTTCTCATTATATGAATCAATGTTATAAAAAATTACTTAAGAGTGAAATAGATATTTAGAAAGATTGATATGAAAAACAAAAATAAACCAGGCGGAAGTGTAGCTAAAGGTATTTTTTTGGGGTTAGTTTTCTGGGTTTTTTTATTGATAACAGTCATTTTTGTGGATTTGAACTCAAATTTTTTTCCTCTCTTTGTAGGAAGTTAAATTTTGAAACTTAGATTAGTTGGCGGTTAATTTCTAAACTCATTCTCTGCAATTTCAACAGCCTCAAAAAGGGCTTTAGCTTTATTGATCGTTTCCATATACTCATTTTCTGGAATACTATCATAAACAATACCGGCTCCTGCCTGAATATATATTCTTTTTTCTTTGATTACTGCTGTTCTTAGTGCAATACAGATGTCCATTTCCCCAGAAGCTCCAAAATAACCGACCCCGCCTGCATAGACCCCTCTTTTTTCTTTTTCAAGTTCACTTATAATTTCCATAGCTCGAATTTTGGGTGCACCTGATACAGTGCCAGCAGGTAATCCCGAAAATAATGCTGAGATATTATCTTTGTCTGATCTTAACATACCTTCTACATTTGAGACGATATGCATAACATGGCTATACTTCTCGACCACGAATTTTTCAGTTGGTTTTACAGTTCCTATCTCACTAACTTTACCGACATCATTCCTTCCTAGATCCAATAGCATAAGATGTTCAGCTTGCTCTTTTGGATCCGCCAGTAAATCTTTTTCCAAAATCAAATCTTCTGCTAAATTTTTGCCTCTTGGTCTAGTTCCTGCTATCGGCCTTATGGTGACTTTGCCCTCTGTAACCTTTACTAAAATTTCAGGACTTGCTCCAACAACTTGAAAATTCTCAAAATTGAAAAAAAACATATACGGAGATGGGTTTGTCTTTCTCAAAGCTCGATAAAAAGAAAATGGATCATTATCAAATTTCAGTTTCCATCTCTGACTCAAAACTACTTGTAGTATGTCACCTGACCTGACATAGTTAATGGCTTTTTTAACTTTTGTTAAGAATTCACTTTTTGTTACATTGCTTCGTGGTTTTCTGCCCAGTGTATTTGGCTTGTCTGACTTCATAGGAAATTTGTAGGGACTAGAATGAGAAAAAATAATTTTTAAGATCGAACTAAGAGAATTAGTAGCATTGTTATAACATTCCCTTGGTGAACAGGAAGTAACCTCGATGGATTCACACCATATAGGGGTTACGACGGTAACTTCTCCTTTAACATTATCCATTATAATGATTATTGAGGGTCTAAAAAAGATTGACTCCGGCAAATTTAATGCGTTAGTTTCTGCCGCAGGAATTTTCTCGGTTAACTGTATCATTTCATATCCTAGGTACCCAAAAAGCCCTGCACACATGGTGGGAAGATTGTCTGGTATGTCTATAGTGCTCTCCTTTATTATCTCCCGTAACGATGAAAGTACTGAAGTACCAGCTTTTCTAAATAAATTTTGATGGTAAAGTGCTTGTCTATTAATTTCTGGAAAATCTTGGCAATATCTCCAGATTAGATCAGGTTTAATTCCTATAATTGAAAAGCGCCCCTTTATCTTTCCACCAGTGACAGATTCAAGAAGAAAGGAATTGCTTTTCTGGCTATCTAACTTGACCATAAGAGATACGGGGGTATCAAGATCTGCAGAAAATTTGGTATGAATGACTTGATTTTTCTTTAGGTGAATATTTTTTTCAAATTCTTTGAAAGGAGGAAAAAACTCCATGGTAATCACTGTAGGTTTGAAATTATTCGATCGAGCATTTTGACATTCACTGTAGGTTTGTAGGTCTCTTTAAGACTGTCTATCATAGAGAATATTAGGTCATTGTTGATCTCTTCAGTCATTTGCTCTTGAATCAGTGCCTTAAATTGTTTGTATTGTTCAGTATTTTCTGACGCAGGAATTATCTTTTTTACCTTAATTATGAGCATGTAAGGAATTGATCCTTTGCTTACTGGTTTCACAATCAAATCACCTATCTTTGCCTGAAAAATTTCTTGCAAGGTGTCCGGTTCAAGATATTCTAAATCACTTTGCCTGTTTAGTTTTTGCTCTAGAAGAAGATCAAAATATTTCCCATCTAAAGGAGCAGCAGGTTCAGTTTGGGTTAAAATATGAGTTACCTTTTCTGTTAAAGCTTCGATTCTCTTCTTTTTGTAGAAATCATCAGACACTTGGCTTAAAATGTCTTCTAATTTTGGAATTCTTGGAGCGATTTCTTCATCCAATCTCATAGTCACAAAAATACCGGATGTTATTTCCACTAAATCAGACGTTTCTGCTGTTGCTGCATTTACTAATCCGCCAAATGCTTCACTAGTAAATGGTTCCGGTGGCTCTATGCCTGTTGACCAATCAAAAGATTCAACTTGTATTAAAAATTGTTTTGAAATTGTTTCTAAGCTTTCACCTGCAGCTATCATGTCTTCTATTTCTGGTAATGAAGATGCTAAGGTTTCCCGCGCTTTAATTTGAGTTAATTCTGTTTGGAGGAATTTTTTTACCTTGTCAAAATTTAATTCTTCAGCAGGCAAGACGTCAGCGATTTCAAAAATTTCATAACCCAATTCACCTAAGACAGGGCCAACGACATCACCGATTTTAAAATCCTTTGAAAAAATTAAGTCACTGACAGTTTTCGTTAGTTGGTTTTTTGAAAAAGTTCCATATGTTACTTCTTCAGGGCTTAGTCCTTTAGTATTTGCAAGTCCATCGAATGTTTGATCTCCATTTACTATTTGATTAAATAAAAATTCAGCATTCTCCTCGTTGGAAAAAACAATTCTATTAAGTGTCTTTCTGACAGGCTTTTGATAATTTTCTTTTCTTAATTCGAAGGCTTCCAGCAATTCTTCCTCNGTAATTTNTATTTGCTNAGACATTTTTAAGGGGTCCAATNTTAAAAAGGATACCTTCTTAATATTTGCTGATCGGTAANTTTCCTTATTAAGTTCAAAAAATTCTTCCTTCTCCTTATAATTNGAATTNTGNTCAATANGAACTATTTCATCATTTGCCTTAAATATGGAAACCAGGCGCTCTTCTCCGGCATGATCAACTATCAATGTGCTTATATTAGTATTTGTTGAAAAGTCCCCACCGACAATGCGCAAAATAAAATCTCGGGTCATATCTTTCCTTAGGATATCTTCGAAGTCATTTTCGGAAAGATTTATCCTGTCTAGATAAAGTTTATAATTTTGTCTGCTAAAATTCCCAGAAGTATTCTGGAAATTTTGGTCACGTTTAAGCCTTTTGATTAAGGTTGTATCCCCTGTTGATAACTGCATGTCATTGAGAATTTGATCTAATACTGATTTGTTCAGAAGCCTCTCTAGCGTCCTGAGATGAAGTCCCATTGATTTTGATTCTTCAATTGTAATCGGTTTATCCAATACTTTTGAAAGGTAATTCAATTCTTGAATAAATTCTCTTCTAAAATCTTCAGTAGATATTTTTATATCTCCGACACTGGCTAGCCGCGAGGTTCCCCATCTAGATAAAACATCCTGCAAACCAAATCCAGCCAGGCCTATGACCAATAAAAAAACTACTACCCAAGCAAAAAATTTATTTATTTTTGATTTCATTTTGGTTACCAAAGCCAACTTTCAAATACATTAGCCCCCAGGAGTTAATACAGGATTGATAAGACTATTCAAGTCAAAATAGACAAGATAGTAACATCCTTATTGTAGTGTTTTGATCATATCTTTTTTGAGATGTCACATTTCTTAGATAGTAGCTGGATCTATGAATGCTGCATTATTTATGATGTACTCAAATCTAGGTTCAGGATTCTTACCCATGAGATTCACCACTAGATTTGTCGTGGCTTCTAAATTATCTGCTGGTGCTATCACTTTTATTAGTTTTCTAGTGGTTGGATTCATGGTTGTTTCTTTTAGTTGGCTCGGATTCATTTCTCCTAAACCTTTAAACCTACTAACTTCAACTTTTTTGCTTCCAAGGGTTTTTGTTTCTATTATTTGATCTCGTTCTTGCTCAGTATTAGCATACATCACTTTGTTGCCTGATGAAATTTTGAAAAGGGGAGGCATGGCTAAAAATAAATGGCCATTAGTTACTAATTCAGGCATTTGCATGAAGAAAAATGTGATTAGTAGAGATGAAATATGAGCTCCATCGACATCAGCATCAGTCATTACAATAATTTTTTCATATCGCAGGGATTCTATTTGGAATTTATTTCCCACTTCGACTCCAAGGCATTTGCAGAGATCCAAAATTTCTTGGTTTTGTAGCATTTTTTCATGAGTTGAACTCATAACATTTAAGATTTTTCCCCTGAGTGGTAATATCGCTTGGTTATTTCGGTTACGCGCCTGTTTTGCGCTACCGCCAGCACTATCGCCTTCTACAAGGAATAGTTCGGTGTCGGCCTTTATGTTAGTTATGCAGTCAGCTAGCTTTCCGGGTAATCTCAATTTCTTAATTGAGGACTTCCTTAAGGTTTCTTTTTCATTCTTCTTTTTTATCCTTTCATCGGATCTTTTTAATAATTCTTCAATAATCAAGTTAGATACTTTAGGATCTTCTGCTAGCCAATTTTCAAAAAGGCCTTTTAATGAGCTTTCTACCAGCTTAACAACTTCTGGAGTAGTAAGTTTTTCCTTAGTTTGGCCAGAAAATGTGGGCTTATTGATGAAAACGGAAATTATGCCACAAAGGCCAGGTGCAAGATCCTCCTTAGTCAATTGGTTAATCTTTTTGTTGCCGGTTAACTCACCATAAGATTTGATTCCTTTCACTATAGAGGACCAAAAACCAATTTCATGGGTTCCCCCTTCTGAGGTTGGAATCAAATTGCAAAAAGATTCCAAAAAACCACAACTCTCATCCGTCCAATTACACCCCCATTCCATAGAGCCGCTGAGTTCAGTCTTTGATTTATCATTAAAATCGATGGAACCTTTGAAGGGGTTGTCATTTAATAGGGTAGTATCTTTAAGTTTGTATTCCAAGAAATCTATAATACCGTTTGGATAGCAAAAAGTTGCTGAGGTGTTAGGGTTGTTTGGGGGAATTAATTTCTGGTTGCATTTCCACTCTATAATAATTCCTGACAGCAAATAGGCTTTTGATTCACATTCCTTGATTAGTTTGTTAGCTGAAAATGAAATGTCATCTCCAAATATCTCTGGATCCGGTTTAAAAAATACCGCTGTTCCTTTTTTATTTCCGCAGGGGCCCAAAGATTCTAGTTTTGTTGAAGGTTTTCCCTTTGCAAATGTTTGTCGATACAATTTTTTTTCTCTTACGACATCAATTCTTAAGAATTCAGAAAGGGCGTTAACTACGGAAATTCCCACACCATGCAATCCTCCCGAAGTTCTATATGCNCCATCNGAAAATTTNCCCCCTGCGTGCAGNGTTCCTACAATTATTTCAAGTGCCGGTTTCCCNGGGAACTTAGGATGCTCATCTACGGGGATACCTCTCCCATCATCATGTATGCATAGATAGTTTTTATCAATAAGCTCAACTATTATTTTTTTTGCATACCCGGAAATTGCTTCATCCATTGCATTATCTATTATTTCGACAGCAAGATGATGTAATGCCTTATCATCAGTTCCTCCGATGTACATACCGGGTCTTTTTCGCACAGGCTCAAGACCTTCAAGAACCTCAATATCTCTGGCATCATATGTTTGGTTATTTGATTTCAATGTAAATTATCCAGTTATGGAATTGGTTTTACCGTGATTTTCTACATGTTGTAACCTAAATCGCTAAAAAGACAATATATAGCAAGCAAATTGTCGACTTTTTGATCAGGCTCATGACTAAAATTAGTGAGGTGAGCAGTAGAGTAACAGAATGGCATTAAATATTTTTATGACAATTTGAATTTCAATTCATATAGCCAATACTAAAGTAATGTATAGAATCCAACTGAGGGTAGACATTAAGTCTGGGTAGAATTATTTTGAATTCCATGTACGGTATACGATCTACGAACTAGTGGTTGCCTTTAACGACAACAATACTTTGGTTTAGTGTATTAATATAATTAAAGTTGGGTTATCTATGAGAGTAATTTGCCAGAAAAGTTTGCCTTTATCACCTTGGGACAGTGCAGTCACAGCTAGGTTGCCCGGTATTCAACCACTGAAAACAGATAGCTTTTTCCTGCAAGATGATGCGTTCGATGGGCAAATGGGCTATCGTGATGAATTAATTTTGCAAAATAGAGACAAAGTTTTTCAATTGAATGAAGAAGCTAAAGATGCCGTCAAAGAATTGCTGAATCTTGTTTTAGTTAAATTGAATGGTAATCGCAATTATTATGTAAAAGATTCAAAGGTAACGCGACCTGATGGGGAAAAAATTTCATTGGATTCTGATAACCCATTAGTCATCGCCGGTAGATTGGTGCAAGAAGATTTGTTGATTTTGCAGTGGGATTCAGAAATAAAAGAACATATACTCAGTGGTGGAATTTTATGCTTTCCGGCTTTATGGACATTGGGAGAGAAAATGGGCAAACCTATGAGTAGGATTCACAAACCTGTCCAACATTATACGGATAAAATTTCTAATCTTGTGCAACGAATGTTCAATAATTTAAAGGTTGAGACTCCATTATGGAGAGCTAATTGGTATTTATATGATAACCCTGAATTGTTCTCCCCTCAAAAAGAAGAGCTATCACAGACAACCCGTAAATCATTTTTTGAAGGTGATTTTTGGGTTAGAGTCGAAAAACAGACCCTCTTCAGGTTGCCGAAATCTAATGCCATAGTATTTGGCATTCACACCTTTGTTGTTGGTAGATCTGAATTAACAAAAGCCCAAATTGACTCACTTAAGGCGGTTAAATCATAGCTCTATATAGATTGTATTTTTTATTTCAGCAAGAGTAATAGAGCTTGTATTCAACTGGATGCGGTGTATGCTCAAACTCGTGTATTTCTTCCCATTTTAGGTCCATATATCCTTCTAATTGGCCTTTGGTAAAAACATCACCAGATAGAAGAAAGTCGTGATCCGATTGCAGCGATTCCAAAGCTTCGCGGAGGCTTCCGCAAACAGTTGGAATGGATACTAATTCCTCTGCTGGTAAGTCATAAAGATCTTTATCCGAAGGCTCACCGGGATCAGTTTTTTTCTGTATTCCATCAAGGCCAGCCATCAATAAAGCTGAGAACGCCAAATATGGGTTGGCTGATGGGTCAGGAAAGCGGGCTTCTACTCTCTTCGCATTTGGGCTTTCTGTCCACGGAATCCTTACACAGCCGGATCGGTTTCTTGCTGAATACGCCCTTAGTACGGGAGCTTCAAAACCAGGGATTAATCTTTTGTACGAATTTGTTGCCGGATTAGTTATCGCATTTAGTGCCTTAGCATGATCTAAAATTCCACCAATGAAATAAAGAGCTTCATCAGATAAGTCAGCATACCTATTTCCTGCAAATAGAGGTTTTCCATTTTGCCAGATGGATATGTTGACGTGCATACCTGTACCATTATCTCCAGCAATTGGTTTAGGCATAAAAGTGGCACTTTTACCGTATGCGTGTGCAACATTATGAATGACATATTTGTATTTCTGGAGTTCGTCCCCCTGTTTAGTCAATGAATCAAAAATTAATCCTAATTCGTGTTGGCTAGAGGCAACTTCATGGTGATGTTTATCTACTTTCATTCCCATACGTTTCATTGTTGATAACATTTCGGAGCGAATATCTTGACCTGAGTCAACTGGATTTACAGGGAAATACCCACCCTTGACACCTGGCCGATGTCCCATATTACCCATTTCGAAATCAGTGCCAGTATTCCATGAGGCATCGATCGCATCAACCTCGAAGGATACCTTGTTCATATTAGTTGAATATCTTACGTCGTCAAAAAGGAAAAATTCTGCTTCAGGGCCAAAAAAAGAAGTTTCCCCAATTCCAGATGATTTGAGATATGATTCAGCTTTAACTGCAGTTGACCGTGGGTCCCGATCGTAAAGTTCGCCAGTGTCCGGTTCAGCAACATTACAGTGAAGGCAGAGTGTTTTTTCAGCATAGAAAGGATCGATGTAAGCTGATGAGCAGTCTGGCACTAGTTTCATATCTGATTGATCAATCGATTTCCAACCTGCTATAGATGACCCGTCAAACATCCAGCCATCATCCAGCAGTTCTTGATCAATTGTATCACCTAAGATTGAAACGTGCTGAAGTTTTCCTCTTGGATCTGTAAATCTTAGATCGACATACTCAATTTCGTCGATCTTTAATTTTTCAATAATTTTGCTTGAATTCATCTTGTTTCCTTTTGATTTTTGTATGACCGAGAGAATATCCAAAAAATTTGATGGTTTCTCAGTGGTATGATGGGCTTTAAAATACGTCTTTTAAAGAGCGTTAGCTCCCTCTTCTTCTGTACGGATGCGAATGGCTTGAGAAATTTCAGAAACAAAAATTTTTCCATCTCCAATTTTCCCAGTTTTAGCAGATTTAATTATAGCTTGGATGGCTTGCTCGATTTGAGAATCAGTTACTACCATCTCGATTTTTATTTTTGGAAGAAAGTCTACAACATACTCTGCTCCTCGGTAGAGCTCTGTGTGTCCCTTCTGCCGACCAAATCCCTTAACCTCTGTAACGCATAGACCCTGTATTCCAAGTTCTTGCAATGCTTCCTTAACCTCGTCTAATTTGAAGGGCTTTATAATCGCTTCTATTTTTTTCATCCAGCTATCCCCTACGAATCTGAGATACAATTTTTTGGTTATAGTTTAGGAAAAGCATGTACGGATAAATGAAGCAAATGAAATCAAGCAGATATACTGATAAAAAAGTGTTACACAGGGATGTGCCTATTTATTAAGCAAAAATTTGTAGGATTTTGACTTTGAACAGAAAAGGCAACCAGATTGAACTTAGCGATTAAGAGGTCAATAAAAAACTTTAACTCTTTACTTTGATTTCTTAAGTCATTATTTAGCCAATGTGTTGGTGCTAAATTGAATATTAATCCAACTTACTGGATTATGACTGTGCGGGTGTGGCGAAATTGGTAGACGCACCAGATTTAGGTTCTGGCGCCTTACGGCGTGGGGGTTCAAGTCCCTTCACCCGCACCATAATTGGTTTATCAATAAGAGGAACAAATGAAGTTTAAAGAGATCGAAAGTAAGAAGTTATTAAGAGCTTACGAATTTGGCATAGCCAGAGATGATTTGAATAAGAAAGTCGATCAAAAATTGGAGATTGCTAGAACAAGTTTTCAGATGAAGGGTTTTAGGAAAGGTCGAACCCCCCTGCCAATGATGAAAAAAATGTTTGGGAACTCTACCCGGGGTGAAGTCATCCAGGAATTAGTTGACAGTAGCATTAGAGACCATTTAGAAAAAAAAGACCATAGACCGGCTTCACGTCCTAGCGTTGATTTAAAGAGTGGTGACATTAATGAAGAGAACGACCTTATATTTACTTTCAAGTATGAAGTGTTGCCTGAAATTCCGGAATTCGATTACAAGAAACTGTCTTTAAACAAATTTAAAGTCCAGATTGATGAAAAATCTGTGGCAAAAGCATTGGATGAGCTGGCAAATTCAGCATGCATTTTTCATCCCAAAACTAAGAAGTCCAGGGCTGAGAAGGGTGATCAAGTTATCATAGATTTTGTTGGTTCTATCGACGGCCAAGAATTTGAGGGTGGAGCTGCTCAAGATTACCCATTAGTTCTAGGATCCAATAGTTTTATCCCAGGATTTGAAGAACAACTCGTTGGATGCAAAGAAAATGAAGAAGTTGCAGTTAAGGTAAAATTTCCCAAAGATTATGGGAGCAAAAATTTGGCAGGAAAAGATTCCATTTTTGCATGTAAAGTAAAAACTATTAATGCACCCAAATCGGCCAAAATTGATGACGAATTAGCTAAGAAATTTTCATCTAAGAATCTTTCTGAGCTGAAAGATAATATTAGAGAGCGTTTGGCCAATGAATATACAACCTTCTCAAGGTCTTTACTGAAAAAAGACCTAATGGACGCACTTGAAAAAAATGTTGAATTTGAGTTACCGCAATCTCTAATTGATGCAGAGATTAAACAAATTACTACAGCTGAATTAGAAAACACTAATAAGAAGGACTCGGACAATACAGATAAAGAGTTAAAAGCTTCAGCACATCAAAAAAAATTAGCAAAAAGAAGAGTCACTCTTGGATTATTTTTTGCTGAAGAAGGTAGCCGAAATGGCATTCAAGTATCTGAGAAAGAATATAAGGATGCAGTACTGCGGGAGGCATCTCAATATCCTGGCAAAGAAAATGATTTCTTTAAATTTTTGGATGGAAATCCTAGTGCTAAAGAACAGATCCGTGCTCCAATATTTGAGGAAAAGGTTTTTGATTTTATGATGAAGCTAATCAATCCTAATGAAAAAAATATTTCATTTGATGAATTTAAGAAGAAATTTGACAAGACTATGGGTGAAAAATAACTTTTATATCAAATATAAACTAAACTAAACAAGATAGTAGATGGTATGTAAATACATACTCTGTGAAAGATAAGAAGGAAAGGGCACAACAGATGAACACTTTAGTACCAATGGTGGTAGAACAGTCAGCCAGAGGTGAACGGGCGTATGATATCTATTCTAGGTTACTAAAAGAGAGAATAATATTTATTTCAGGCCCAATTAATGATTCAGTTGCCACATTAGTAGTAGCACAACTATTGTTTTTGGAGGCAGAAAATCCAAAAAAGGAAATTTCAATGTATATTAACAGCCCTGGCGGAGTTGTCACTTCAGGTCTGTCTATTTACGATACTATGCAGTATATAAGACCAAATATAAGTACTCTTTGTATTGGGCAAGCCGCCTCAATGGGCTCCTTGTTGTTAGCTGCGGGCCATCCAGGGAAAAGGTTTTCATTACCAAATAGCCGAATAATGCTTCATCAACCATCTGGAGGTTTTCAAGGCCAAGCTTCAGATATTGCTCTACATGCTGAAGAAATATTGAATTTGAAGAAAAGATTAAATGCTATTTATGTTAAACACTGCAAACAAAAACTTTCAAAGGTTGAAACAGCCTTGGATAGAGATAATTTTCTAACAGCAGATGGTGCAAAAAACTGGGGAATAATCGATGAAATTGTCGAAAGTAGAAAGGACACGGGCACTAATGACCAGACAGATATTCCAAGTTAATTCTGGAATAAATTAAAATTTGGTTTGTTTTACTCTTGTATTTTCTCTCACGTGATGATTCAATGTTCAGTGTATAATAAAAAAATCGTATAAAACAAGGCGAGGCATTTATGAAAAGTCCAGATGGATCCGATAAGACGGAGCTATATTGTTCTTTTTGTGGGAAAAGTCAGCATGAAGTAAAAAAGTTAATTGCTGGGCCCACGGTTTTCATTTGTGATGAGTGTGTAGAACTATGCATGGATATCATACGTGAAGAGACCAAGAATAATGTTGTAAAATCAAAGATTGGAGTGCCTGCACCAAGAGAAATATGTGATGTGCTTGATGATTATGTCATTGGCCAAGCATTGGCTAAAAAGGTACTTTCTGTTGCTGTTCATAATCATTACAAGCGATTGAACTATCCGACTAAATCAGGGGATGTTGAGTTGCAAAAGTCCAATATCCTTTTAATTGGCCCTACTGGGTGCGGAAAAACCCTTTTAGCTCAAACCTTAGCTAGAATACTAGATGTGCCTTTTACTATGGCAGATGCTACTACTTTGACTGAAGCTGGATATGTTGGGGAGGACGTTGAAAACATAATTCTTAAACTATTACAAGCTGCAGAATATAATGTTGAAAGGGCTCAACGTGGAATTGTTTATATTGATGAAGTAGACAAGATTAGTCGTAAATCAGATAATCCTTCTATTACGAGAGATGTATCTGGCGAGGGGGTGCAACAAGCTTTATTAAAAATCATGGAGGGAACAATTGCAAGTGTACCACCACAAGGAGGAAGAAAACATCCACAGCAAGAATTCCTTCAGGTAGACACAACTAATATTCTATTCATTTGTGGGGGAGCCTTTGCTGGTTTAGATAAAGTTATTAGTAGGAGAGGCAAAGGTTCTGCAGTAGGTTTTGGAGCAGACGTAAAAGATTTTGATGAAAGAAAAGTTGGAGAAATATTTAAAGAAGTTGAACCAGAGGATCTTCTCAAATTTGGTTTAATTCCAGAATTTGTAGGACGGTTACCGGTCATTGCAACTTTAGAAGATTTAGACGTAAAATCTTTGATTTCTATATTGACTTCCCCAAAGAATGCTCTCGTTAAGCAATACCAGAGGCTTTTTGAAATGGAAAACATAGAGCTATCTTTTAGCAATGAAGCACTCAAAGTAATAGCTCAGAAAGCAATAGACAGAAAGACTGGTGCAAGAGGATTACGATCAATTCTTGAAGAAATTCTCCTAGACTCAATGTTTGACTTACCTGCTATGTCAGGAGTTTCTGAAATAGTAGTAAATGAAGAAGCGGTTTTAGGCAATGCTGACCCTTTGCTTATCTATGAAGATTTGAAAGAAAAGCCAGCTTAAAAAATACGAATGAATATAATGTAATGTAAATTTGGTTTATGCAATGCGTGCGTTTTTTGATAGTTTGTTCATTTGGTGGAGAGGTCATTCTATAGGGACTTACATATTTACCTGGAGAAATGGTATTTACGTTGGATCTGACAATTTGGGAAATAGATATTTTAAATCAAAAAAAGATGAAAGACGTTGGGTTCTTTATCATAAAGAGTGTGATGCTTCTTCTATCAGTCCAAGTTGGCATGGATGGATTCACGGAAAAGGAAAGAAACTTCCTATATCAGAAAATGATTCTGTAGTGGCAAGTTCAAATGGGTTTTTCTATAAGAATATGACTGGCACGATTGATGCCTATCATCCTAAAAGATATACCTCTGAGGAAATTGTTGAGTACGTTCCGTGGAAACCTAAAAATTGATTTTTTTTTATTGTTGGTGGAAATGAAGGGGCAAGTATTAGAGACAATAATTGGTGCTTTTGTCCTCATAATAGCAGGATGGTTTGTATATTCGGTCGTAAGTAAGTCTGAAGATATTTTTCCCGCTCAAAATGAAACTACATATCACGCATCTTTTTCTAATATTTCTGGAATTAAAATTGGAAGTCATATTCGGTTAGCAGGAGTAAATATTGGAAAAGTTGTGGCTGTGTCTTTAGATACTGATAGATATATGGCTGATATGGTATTGGCCATAGATAATAAAGTCAAAATTCCTGAGGATTCAGAGATAATAATTACTTCAGAGGGTCTCTTGGGATCAAATTTTGTTTCCATTACCCCGGGTGGATCAGAAGATTTTCTTGAACCTAATGACCAGTTTATCTACACTCAAGGTGCTTTAAATTTGAACAATTTGATACAAAAATTTTCTGGAAATTAAAAATGGCAGACAATCAAGAATGTGTGCCAATTATAGGCTAATTTATTTACATCCATAGCTTAGAAAATCTTCCCATGTAGATAGTTTGGGAGATCTATTAAAATTAGATTGTTGCTTTATTGCTGAGGACAACATTTCCTGAAAACTTAGCTGGTCCACAGTGATCCCGCCAAGGGTAGTTAAATGAGTAGATGGGAATTGTGTATCAAAAATCTTAAACCCGCCATAATGAACGCGAGCCATCATTGCAATCATGGCCAACTTGGAAGTATTAGAGACTTTCGAAAACATGCTTTCTGCAAAAAAAACAGCACCAAGTTCCAAACCATATAGACCTCCAACTAGGTCATTGTTTTGTCTAATTTCAACAGAGTGAGCCAAGCCGTTTGAGTGTAAGATTAGGTATTGATCAAGAATAGTTCGATTTATCCAGCTTTCTTCTCGGTCGGCGCAATTAGCGATTACTTCAGCAAATGAAGTATCAAAGGAAACAACAAATTTTTTTCTATTAATTTCTTTCCGCAAACTCTTTGAACAGTGAATGCTTCCAATAGGGATCAAGCCTCTTTCAATAGGCCTCACCCATTCAATTTTGGAGCTTCTTTTATTTGTTCCCATTGGGAATGATCCTTGGGAATAGGCTAGAATAATTTGCTGAGTAAGGGAAATATCCATTTGGAGGAGTGTCTATTCAGTTTTTTGCTGCTCTGTCAAAAATTCCTCAAGCCAGGAAATATCATAAGTACCTTTTTCAAACTCTTCACTTAAAAGAATTTTATCAAATATTTCTGCTGTCGTATCAATTCCGTCAACTATCAACTCTTTAAGAGCTCTTCTCAACTTTAAGATTGCGTCCTTTCTAGTTTCCCCATGGACTATAAGTTTGCAAATCAGACTATCATAGTAGGGGGGTACTCTATACCCTGCATAGATAGCACTATCTACTCTCACGCCAAGCCCACCAGGAGCATGGTAAGCAGTTATTAAGCCAGGAGAAGCTGAAAATTCGGGAATTTTTTCAGCATTTATCCTACATTCTATAGCATGGCCTCTAAAATTAATCTGCTCTTGTTGGAAGGAAAGAGTTTCTTTGGAAGCAACCCGTATCTGTTCTTTTACTAGGTCCACGCCAAAAATTTGTTCAGTAATAGGATGTTCGACTTGAATTCTTGTATTCATCTCAATGAAATAAAATTCACCATTTGAATAAAGAAATTCTATTGTTCCAGCACCTGAATATTTTAGATTGGCAATTGCATTAGCACAGATTTCTCCAATATGCTGGCGGACTTTTGGCGTCAGTACTGTTGATGGAGCCTCTTCTAGAATCTTCTGATGTCGTCTTTGAATAGAACAATCACGTTCTCCCAAATGTACTGCATTACCTAAACCGTCTCCAAAGACTTGAATTTCTATGTGTTTGGGATTTAGTAAATATTTTTCAATATAAACAGAATCATTATTAAAAGCTGCTGCCGATTCCTTTTTTGCTGCATGGAAAGCTTGTGGTAATTCATCGGAGCTTATGACTAGTTTCATGCCGCGACCGCCACCACCTGCAGAAGCTTTAATAAGTACTGGATAGCCAAGTTCTTTTGCAATTTCTTTTGCGCTTGTCACAGTCTCAACTGTTCCAGTCGAGCCAGGCACACAGGGAACCCCTAAGTTGGTCATAGTTTTCTTAGCAGTAATTTTGTCACCCATAAGCCTTATATGCTTAGAAGAGGGACCTATGAAAATAATTTTATGGTCGTCTAAAATTTCTGCAAAAGCAGGGTTTTCGGAAAGAAAACCATATCCAGGGTGTACTGAGTCTGCACCAGCTATTTCACAAGCAGCTATTATATTTGGTATTGTCAGATAACTCTCACTAGCCTTAGGTGGTCCGATACATACGCTTTCGTTAGCCATTTTTACATGCATAGAATCTGAGTCTGCAGTAGAGTGCACTGCTACAGATGGGATATTCAATTCATGGCAAGCCCTTATGACCCTTAGGGCAATTTCCCCTCTATTCGCAATTAGAATTTTTTTTAACATTGGGGCTTATTCTATTATGACCAAGGGGCTTTCAAATTCTACAGGAGTCGCATCGTCTATAAGTATGCGGGAAATCTTTCCAGACTTGGGTGATGGAATTTGATTCATAGTTTTCATGGCTTCAATAATGAAAAGAGTATCACCTGTTTTAACTCTTTGACCTACTTCAATAAAAGGTTTGGCCCCAGGTTCTGGCGACAAATAAACTGTGCCTACCATAGGAGAAGATACAATTCCAGGTTGGTCCTTAAAGTCAGGAGATTCTTCTACTTCTTTAATTTGGTTAGTTGGAATATCTGTAGATGTATTCACTTTGGGCGGATTATCTTGAGCTGGACTGGACTTCGATCCACTGCTTTTGGCTGAAACAATTCGGATAAAATAGCCTGAATCTGCGCTAACGTTCTTTTCAAATTCAATTTCAGATAATTGGTTCTTGTTTGCTACATCAGCGAGCATTTCAACAAGTTTTATCTCCTCATCAAGATTTTTATTTTTCATCTTTACCTCAGAATTATAACTTCTTTTATAGGGTCAATATATTTATTTGACTATTCTGTTAAAGCTTTTTTCGTGTGAGTTCAATTAATTCTTGCATTTGATTTTTAGAAATAAAACCCCTAATTATTTGATCTTCAATAATGAATGTTGGTGTCCCTTCTATTCTTAATTTCTTTGCTAGAGAGGCATTTTTAGTTATTATTAGGTTGACTTTTTCAGATTTCATGGTGGCTTCCAAATCAGGAATTTTGGATCCGGAAAGTTCTGCAAAGGTTTTTAATGTTTTAATATTTATGGGTCCTGAGTATGATATTAAGTGGTCTGAAAGACTCTTATAGGTTTTATTTGAATCATATAACAGTACCGATAATAAAGCTTGGGCCGCCATTGTCGATTGAGGGCCTAAGATTGGGAATTCTTTGACAATGTATTTGACATCAGAATTTTCGTTTATAATAGACCAGATTATACTATGATTTTTTTTGCAATAGCCGCATTTGTAATCCATAAACTCCACAATTTTTATTTTTCCATCGTTATTGCCTCCGATAAAAGAGTGTTTATCTTGAAATAACTCTGCACTCTTATCATTAAGTATCTGAACCTCTTTTGCTATTGCTTCTTTTTCTTTATTTTTTTGATAAAGCTGGATTGCTTCTATGATTATCGCGGGATTTTCAAGGATAAAGCGCTGGATCTCTATATGAAACAATTCTTTTTCTTCTTTGGTTTCAAAAAAAGAATTCTCGGTGGGTCCGTCTTGAGAAAAGCTTGCTTGAAACGCAAATAGCGTAGAAATCAAAGTCATCATTGGAACAAATAATTTCAAATTTCTGCCCTTACTTTGTACGCACTAAGTTATAGCAATTGGCGGTTTGTAAAATAAACTTACCCATCATCTTGCGATTTACTTCTGGACCACCAGCCCGTTCTTGATCGCTTTTCATTTCTTGTTGGAGTTTCTTTTCCCTCTTTCATACTTTTTGGTTCTGACTTTGTTTCATTTTCTTTTAAGACTTCATTGACTGGTTTAGCAATTCTTTTCTTGGCCGGTGTCTTAACAGATTGGTTTGCAGCCTTTACTGTAGTAGATGTTTTTTCAACAGAGACTTTTTTTTGTTTTTCTTGAACTTTGTTTCTCTGAATAGGTCTTCTTTTGGGCTGCTTCATTGGTGTATCAGTGGAAATTTCTTTGGTTAGATTTTCATTTATTTTTTGAGCATTTTCTTTTCTTGAGACAGATTTTTTATCTTCTGGAACTTTCCTGCTATCTAACTTTTGTTCTTTTTCTAATGAATTACCTTCCTGCAAAGGGTCCGTTGCTTTACTAATTTTTTCCAGACTTTTTGAATTATTTTGATCTAAAGTTGCACTTGCAGCCATCTCTGAATCGATGTGTTTATTTTTATTATTACGTCTTCGGCGCCTCTTTGGCTTTCTTCCAGCCTGTTCAACTGGATTTCCCTGACTAGGCTCATTATTTTTCACTGATCCATTTTCTTCTTTCGGAGCATTCTTAGCGCCATCCATTGTGATGACCTTTCCTGAATGTGTCTCATCAAGGGTCCCAGGTGATTTAATCATTTCAAAAACAAAATTAGGATTGTTGATACTCGTATCCGCGTGGATTGCTATATTGATTCTTAACCTTTTTTCAATCATTTCAAGGGTGTGTCTTTTTTGGTTTAACAAGTAGTTTGCCACTTCTACTGGAGCTTTAACAACGGCCTCTGTAGCACCACTATGTGGCTTTTTAGCCTCTAAAGACCTTAGAATTTCCAAAGCCAGGTTTTCATTTGACCTTGTAAGTCCTGTGCCATGGCAATTTGAACAGGGTTTCGTAGTAGCTTCAATCATGCCATAGCGTAGCCGTTGACGAGACATTTCTAGTAATCCAAAAGAGGATATTCTCCCTACTTGTATGCGGGCTCGATCCAATTTGAGACTATCTCGCATCTTTCGTTCTACAGAAATGTTATTTTTTTTCTCTTCCATATCGATAAAATCTATTACAATTAAGCCAGCTAGATCTCTCATTCTAAATTGCCTAGCGATTTCATCAGCAGCCTCTAAATTTGTTCTGAGGGCTGTAGCTTCAATACCACTTTCTTTTGTAGATCTTCCTGAATTTACATCAATTGCCACTAAGGCTTCGGTGATTCCGATAACAATATATCCACCTGATTTTAGCTGAACGGTTGGATTAAACATTGCTGAAAGGTAATTTTCTACTCCATAGTAAGAGAAAATTGGTTGAGTTTTTTCATGAGTTTTAATTTTTTTTGCATGTGAGGGCATAAGCATTTTCATATAATCTTTGGCCTCTTTAAAACCTATTTCACCTTCCACAATGATTTCATTAATTTCTTTTGTATAAAGATCTCGTATGGATCTTTTTATGACACTGCCCTCCTCATAAATCGGACAAGGTGCGATCGACTTTAGGGTTAAATCACGAATCTGTTCCCACTGTCTTAGTAGGTATTCGAAATCTCTTTTTATTTCAGTTTTAGTTCTTTTAGCTCCAGCAGTTCTTATTATTAACCCCATCTTATCTGGTATTGAGAATTCACTGGCTGTTTCTTTTAATTTTTTTCGATCTCCGATATTTGTTATCTTTCGTGAGATGCCTCCGCCCCTGGCAGTATTCGGCATAAGGACGCAATATCTTCCAGCTAAAGATATATAAGTTGTTAGTGCTGCTCCTTTGTTGCCTCTTTCGTCCTTAACAACTTGAATTAAAAGTACCTGTCTTACTTTTATTACTTCTTGAATCTTATAGCGGTTGTTTCGGAATTTCTTTTTGGGTTTGAGTGGCTTAGTATTTTTTTCTTTTGAATCTGAACCTAATGATTGATCAGTTTCATCACTACTTACAACAGTATCTTCATTTCCAGGGGAGTTATCAACTGGAGCAGCACCAGATTTTTTTAACTTCTTTTTTTTCTCAGTATGAAAATCATCTAAACTTAGATTGTTTTCTTCTAAATCCAGTTGGTCAGATTTAATAATCTCACTGGAATCCTCCTTAAGTTCTGCATATGCGGGTAATCTNGTATCGTTTAATTCATTATCAATATCATTTTCTAAGTAATCATCGGATTGCTTCTCAAGCTCCCTTTCTTCAGCAAGAAGGGCTTCTTTATCAGCCACGGGAATTTGATAATAATCCGGATGAATTTCAGAAAAGGCAAGAAATCCGTGGCGGTTTCCACCATAGTCTAAAAAAGCAGCTTGGAGTGAAGGCTCAACCCTTGTTACTTTAGCCAGAAAGATATTGCCGGCCTGTTGTTTTTTTTGTCCGGATTCAAAATCAAATTCCTCTACTTGATCGCGATCCAGCAGAACAATTCTTGTTTCTTCTTGATGCGATGCATCTATTAGCAATTTTTTTTGCATAAAATACCACCTGTGAATGCTTCATGATTCATGCCTTGAAGTTATTATCATTACTATTCACTTCCTGATTTGTGACTGATGTCGGGACCACAAGCTTAATTATTTTTACACGTAGTTCTTGATAAATTTTAAATATTTATCGTCGTCAGTCTCAAAGTTGTTACAATTAAATCTGAGTTAAATCAGACAATTTAGTTAAAGTAATACTGCGTTATTACTTTATAAATGCGGAAAATAACTTCTTGTCTCCGCTAGAATTCCTTTTCTTAGTATAAAACTATACTTTTCTCACTAGTATAATAAGTAGCTTTCAATTTAACTTACAATACCTAATTACCAAATTATTTTGCAATGTCAAATTCCATATCAAGTTGAGGTTAAAAAAATATTATATGATCTGTTGAATCATGAGTGACTTGCCATTAGTTTTGAAGCGGTATATCGATCAGTCTTATCTCATACTCATTGTTGATTAAGTGATATATAAATTGAAGAAGATCATAATATATGTTTCATTGTCTGGCCTTATAGCCTTTCTGTTTGTTCGATCCTTAGTTGCATTTTACAGTCATCAACTCCCTAGCATTGCTGAGATAATTGAATACAAGCCAAAGACTATTAGTAAAGTTTTGGATCGAAATGAACAGATTTTAGGTTTTTTCTATTCAGAGAAGAGAGAATTTGTTCCAATTAAAAAAATTCCGGATTTGGTTATACATGCATTTATAAGTGCTGAAGATAAGAATTTTTATAGTCACTCTGGGTATGATGTTCTTAGTCTTCTAAAAGCCATTATTGATTTTTCCAGAGGAGCGAAATTAAGGGGAGCTTCAACAATTACTCAACAGGTAACAAAGGGACTGCTTCTTTCAGGTGAAAGAAGTTTTGAAAGAAAAATTAGAGAACTAATTCTAGCCATGAAACTGGAAAAAGTTCTGACCAAAAGTGAAATACTGGAAATTTACCTTAATGATGTTTATTTGGGCGAGGGAGCTTATGGAGTTTCAGCAGCTTCAAAAACATATTTTGCCAAGAGTTTGGAGAATTTGCTACCACATGAGGCAGCTTATTTGGCTGCTCTGCCTAAATCACCTCAGGCATATAATCCATTGAGCAATCCTGAAAATGCGATTCAAAGAAGAAATTTTGTTTTAGATGAGATGGTTGAAAATGGGTATCTCTCTAAGGGTGAGTTAAGTTCAGAGAAAAAGTCTGAACTGCAGACGGTTTTGACTGGAGAGATTTTAGGAGGCGAGGGATTAAAGCTATTTAAAGATTTTTTGGGAGAGGAGATAAGAGCCCAGGTAAATACTGAATTAGGAGAAAGGTACGTTAATCAGGGAGGTTTGTCGATCAAAACTTCTATCGATTCTAATTTGCAACAAATTGCAAGAAATGCTTTGAAATTAGAAATTCAATCTTTAAATCATGCAGTTATAGAATATGGATTACCTGTAGCTCAGATTGAAGTTAGTCACAAAAATGAAAAATTTGAATGGTTTGCAGAACTTAAAAATAAGAATTTGCCTAAGCCAAGTTACGGATGGAATTTAGCAGTAGTAGTAGATATCCAGGGTGAAAATACATTAGTTGTGACAGACCGCTCTCCAGAAATACAAAAACTACATTTTTTAAGGGGCATAAAGTCAAATTTAAAGATAGGAAATGTTATATATGTTAAAGATGAAAGCGATTTAAAAAATCCAGCACCAATTTGGGTTTACAAGCAGAAGTCATTATTTGATGGAGGTGTCATGATATCAGATCTAGGAACAGGAGATATTTTAGCTCTCGAGGGCGGTTACAACCATCACTTGAGTAATATAAACCAAGTAACTGAAGTTAGAAGACCCAGATTAGAATTTTTAAATGCTATTATTCTAAATGCCGTTTCTAAACGGCTTTTTGGTTGGAACGGTCGTAATTTAAGCGTTCTAAATAGTGTTGAAGATACATTTGCATATTCAAATAGAGAGATTCAGAAAGATTTATTGGATGATTCTATTATCAAAATTCTTATGAAATATGGGCTCATTGAAGAAAGCCGAGAATCACAAAACCACTTCAGAGTCGATAGCCAGACCACTATTATTGATATAATATCAGCTTATAATATGCTAGTAATGGGAAGAACAGAAAAACAGGACCATGTATTACTCGAAGTTTCTAAGGGAGAAAAAAAAGTTTACCCAACGAAAATAGGAATTGAGAAATGTGAACAGTGTAAAAACGATAGGAGAGCAGTACTTCATCACATAACTGATGAAGTGGGGACTCAGTTTTTTGTGCGAAAAGTTAAAGAAAGCGGCTTTGAACTTTTTCCACTTGTGTATTTTGATGTAATTTTAGTATTAGATGGGAATGATAAAATAACAATAATTGGTAAACATCATACTGATAGAGAATTAAATTTTGATTCAGTAATAGGAATATTTTCTGATAAAATTTTCGGCTGTCACATAGAGGCGAACAAATCGAATTTACAGATTTCTACTGATATATTTTCTGGTTCATGCCTTTCCTTAATCGGACGAATTGTTGGTCAGGGTGGACATAAATCAAGCTTTAAGTGAGTAATATTGGATGACTGAGATTTGAAAAATCCTTTATAGCGTATTCCTGAACAAAAAACCCCGGACAAGAGCATATTTAGAAATATTATGAAATAATTAACAAAATTTGGAGTACTATTTTGAGAGCTGAAGTTCTTGAAACGATTGAAGAAATAAGGAAATCTTTAGATATCCTGGCGAAAAGGAGAAACCTCGCTCAATCCATAGAAAGGATTGATGAACTCCATTCAATCACAAATGATAGCAGCTTTTGGGAGGACCCGAAAAGTGCTCGTGCATTAATGAGAGAGAGGCAGGGTTTAGAAAAGTTTTTGGAACAATACTCTGAAATTGAAAAAAAATTAGATGAGAGTATTGCGTTAATTCAGCTTGGGATTCAGGAAAAAGAACAGGAAGTTGTGGAGGAAGCTGAAAATGATTTGTTCCAATTAAGGCAGGATGTTTTTAATGCCGAAAGATCGGCCTTAATGGATGGGGAAACAGACTCGAATGACACATTTTTGGAAATTAATGCTGGAGCTGGAGGCACAGAAAGTTGCGACTGGGCAATGATGCTAGCTAGAATGTATATGCGATGGGCTGAAAGAAAAGGATTTCAGACCGAAATAATTTCACAAAATGCCGGAGATGAGGCTGGATTCAAATCAATTTCTTACAAAATAAGAGGGACAAATGCTTATGGTTGGTTGAAGGTTGAAAGTGGTGTCCATAGATTGGTCAGAATTTCTCCTTTTGATAGTTCCGCTCGTAGACATACCTCTTTTTGTTCTGTTTGGGTTTATCCTGTAATTGATGATAACTTTGCTGTAGATTTGAACCCATCAGAGATGAGAATTGATACATTTCGATCTTCAGGGGCAGGTGGTCAACATGTAAATACTACAGATTCTGCTGTAAGAATTACCCATTTGCCAACAGGAATTGTTGTGACTAGTTCGGAAAAATCTCAGCACCAAAATAGGGCTAATTGTGTGGCAGCTCTTAAATCAAGGTTATATGATTTGGAAATGAAAAAGATTAACAAAGATATCCAAGATGCTCATGATTCAAAGGGTGAAGCCGGATGGGGTAATCAAATTAGGTCGTACGTACTGCAACCATATCAGTTGGTGAAAGATCTTAGAACTGAAGTTGAAACTTCTGATTCTCAGGGGGTGCTTGATGGAAATCTAGATGATTTTTTGCTAGGAGCACTAGCTAAAAATATCAATGCATAGGATATATTCAATTTTTGGTTGTCTTTTTAGTTTGGCTAGGACTAACTTATAGTTGCCGCACCTTTAGGAATTGGTTTAGTTAAAGGATCTTCTGATTTTTCGATAGAACCTTCAAAATGTGCCCCACTTTCAATTGCTATGCTATTGTGGATGATATCACCATTTACCCTTGCTGACGCTGTTAAATGCACCCTGTTTCCTTTAATAGTTCCAGAGATTGCCCCATTTACAACCACCTCTTCAGCTATTATCTCACCCTTGATTTCTGCATTCTGTCCAATTGTAAGTAGATTAGCTTTAATATTTCCCTCTACAGATCCCTCTATTTGTATGTCACCCGATGTATTTAAATTGCCTTTGACAAATAGGTCAGTAGAAAGAAGCGAAGGCGGAGATTTTACTCGTGATGGTATCATGATTTCTTTATTTGAACCATCGTTGTTCTCAAGAATAGTATTGAGATTAGGATCATTGGATGAAATCTTTTCAGATTGACTGGAGTTTTGTTTTTCAACTGATTGTTTTTGTTTAGCAAACATTAATTATTCCCCACTTGTAATCAGCAAGACGCATTGATTTATTTACGTCTCAAACTTTATTTTACTTAGTAAATACTAAGATTTTATTGTTACTCACTTATTATCCTCTTTAATTAGGTTTTGGCAAGCTTTCAATGCTTCCTCAGAGGGGCTATTTGAGCGAATTGTCGTCCGCATATAGGTAACCTGATTATTTTGTATGAAACTAAGTAGTTCGCCTAGGTCCCACATATTTCTTGTAATCAATTTTTTCTTGATTTTGTGCGCCTGCTTGGGTTTTTAGTTTAGTAGAAAGATCTAAAATGAGTTTTATTCTAAGCTCATCTTTCTGGATGAGTCTTTTAGGGCTTAGTATAGGCCCCTAAACAGATTACCTGTTGAGAAATT
>PACC02000024.1 GCA_002699695.2 Paracoccaceae bacterium
ATTTACCCGTCCTTGCATCAATCATATAGTGAGCAAATTCATAGGCAAAAAGAACTTTAGGTAGAATAAAATCAACGCCTAAAAAAAATAACACTAAACTCAGTCTGAAACTCTTTGACAAATTGATCTCACTAAAACTAGAGTAATGGGTGGAAGACATGTCATAAACTGTAAAGCTCTACCAATATTCACCATTTGATTTTGGATCAGCTTAGGTATATATTGTTGCTCCTGATCAATCAAATGACTATTTACATTTTATCCCCCAAAATGGTCATAATTTTATCAAAACAAGAATTTGTTTGGTCAACTAGTGCAATAGTCAATCAGAAGATTTGAGACGAAGGTAATCAGGAAGATATAGTGTAAGCAGATGACAAAAAAAGATAATATGGACAATGATGCTTCAGTTCTGACAAAGTCAAAACCGAAGACAAAAAAACCATCAATGTATAAGGTACTTCTCCTAAACGATGACTTTACCCCTATGGAATTTGTCGTCTTAATCTTAGAAAGGTTTTTCAACGCTGATCATCAGCGAGCTGTCTCAATTATGTTAACCATACACCAGAAGGGGTTAGCCGTTGTTGGGGTCTACCCCCATGAGATAGCAGAAACTAAAGTGACACAAGTTATGGATTTTTCAAGAAAGAACCAGCATCCTCTCCAGTGTACTATGGAAAAAGAATAAATTGGTAACTATCTTAGGTATTAAGAGATTACTTGAAGCTCAAAGGAATGGTTTCTTTTCAAATATCTCAAGAAGAATATTAGTTCTTGGTTGTCCCCAACCTGAAGCCCTAAAGATTTTGAAATTGAATGATGTATTAATTTGTCATCCAGAAAAATCTGTAGTTCAAAAAGCCCAGGAATTGAACTTTCAAACACTAGTTGACCTTGAAAGGTTCAATAAAATTAGGATATCAAGGTCTGTTCGTACAGCTATAGTCTGGGTCACAAAGAGCCGGAGCGAAACATTATTTAATATTGCTCTTGCATTTCTGATAACCCCTAAAGCAGGAAAAATAGTACTTACAGGGGAGAAAAAAGATGGGATAGAATATGCTATTAAAAAGCTAAGTGCAATGATTGAACCTATTTCTGTAATATCAAAATCGCATGGAAAGATAGGCCTATTCCAACGCCCTCGACATTTACCAAAAGCATTGAAATCTTGGAAAAAAAAGGGGAAATTACAGAAAAATGCATCAGGGTTTTTCAGTTCACCTGGTACATTTTCTGAAACCAGTATTGATAAAGGTTCACAATTACTCGTTAGTCATTATTCAGGGAAGTTATATGGCAATGTAATCGATTTAGGTGCTGGGTGGGGATATCTCTCTGCTGAAGCCATAAAGAACAGTCCAAGCATAAAGCTGCTGACCCTAATTGATTGTAATTTGAGTGCCCTAAACTCCGCTAGATTAAATGTTGCAAGTTCAAAAGCAAGATTTTTTTGGCTAGATTTAAAAACTGATACATTGGCTCTCAAGAATTTGGATCATGTTATAATGAATCCACCTTTTCATATTGGAAGAAAAGTAAACTTTGACTTAGGACTAACTTTTTTGGGCACTGCCCAAAAAATTCTACGCAAAGGTGGCATACTTTGGATGGTTTTTAATAGAGAACTACCCTATGAAAAATCCATTGCAAGTTTATTTCCAAATTATGACTTACTAAATGAAACAAAAAATTATAAAGTAATTAGAGCAAAAAAAACTTAATTTGGCATTATCATCAATCAATTTATGTGTATCTTTAGGAAAATCCATGACAAGCATTTTAGCCGGTAAAACGGCCATAATAACTGGAGCGGCTAACGGCATAGGGCTTTCCGTAGCTAAATTATATTGTGACAAAGGAGCAAATGTTGTCTTAGCTGACAACGATGAAACAAGCCTAGAAGAAGAGGTGGGCAACTTACAAAAAAATGGCTATAACGTATTACCTTTTTGTGGAGATTTAACAAAAAAATTAACGCTAGCAAACCTGGTAGCCGCAACAATGGATCAATTCGAGTCCATTGATATCTTGGTTAATGCATTAAGACAGATTGAGCTTTCGGACGCAATAAACTCAGAAAAAGACAATTTTCAAAAATTGTTTGAACAAAACTTTATGGTAAGTTTACGTTTAAGCCAGTTAATCGCAAAAAAGATGATACAAAAAAATCCTGATCGAACAAAAGACCAAAATATAGGATGTATAATTAATTTAAGCTCAATAGCCGATCGAATGATATTGCCTGAAAGTTTTGCCTATTCTATCTGTTCGGCAGCAGTAAACCAATTAACAAAATCTATGGCAGTAGCCCTCGCCGATAAAGGCATTCGAGTCAATGCGGTTGCAATGGGGAGTATAATGAGCACTAGCCTGCGAGAAATGATTAGAGAGGATTTAGATCTTCATGACCAAGTAAAATCAGCTACACCTTTAGGTCGTATAGGAGATTCAGATGAAGCAGCCTCTGCTGTTCTTTTCTTAGCATCAGCAGAGGCAAAATTTATAACAGGTCAAATATTAACAATTGATGGTGGAAGAACTTTAACCGAAAATATTGGAGTGCCAGCTTATTGAAAGATAAAGATTATCATATTTAAAGCCAAGAGAAAAATTGCGTTATACCACATCAGTATCTTTAGTAAAAAACTTTTCAGCTTCAAGCAGAGTGGACTGTTTATCTTCTTTATTTTCCTTGCTTAATTCCAATTTTTTGTCTTCCAATACAGGAGATTCTAATTCCATTATTGCAGGTTGTTGCTCACTAGACTTTCTTATGGGTGAAAGTTTATTTTTACCTTCGCTGGTATAATCAATCGGTTCTTTTCTCGTTGTTTTAATAGATTTTTCTAAAACTAAATCTAGCTCTACTTGCTTGCACAAACCCAAAATTACTGGATCAGTGGGAACTATATTCGTTATATTCCAATGAGTTCGGCTTCTTACCGCTTGGATCGTTGGTTTTGTAGTCCCAACTAACTTTATAATCTGGGCATCAGTTAATTCTGAGTAATATTTTACTAACCAAGCTATCGCAGCTGGCTTATCTTGCCTTTTCGATAAGGGCGTATACCGTGGACCTCTTCTTTTCTTTTCTCCCACCGTAGCAGGATTTACCGACAGCTTTAATATAGAATTTGGATCCTTCTCGCATTTCTCAATTTCTTCGGCGGTCAATTGATTACTACTGACTGGATCCATTCCCCGTATTCCGCTTGCTACTTCTCCGTCTGCGATACCACTCACCTCTAGCTCATGCAATCCACAAAATTGTGAAATCTGTTTAAATGTTAGGGATGTATTCTCAACTAACCACACGGCTGTCGCTTTCCTCATTAAGGGTAATGCCATTTAAACCTCTTTCATATCTTAAATTTTTCAATATTAGATCGTATACCCAATCAACCACAAAATCGGTACATTCTCAAAAAATATCGATAGGGTAGAGATCACTAATATCTCAAGCAAAAAAAAAATTCCAGTCAAATTCTAACTGAATCTATATCCCTAGAAAAAAATCACCTTAGAAAAATTTTCCTTTGCTCACAGACCGAATTACTAATTTAACTGAGATCATTTGTATTAGCTATCATCCAAACCCATTAATTTGTAGCGAGATGCTATGATAGGTCTACCTAGTCGCTGCCATTAGCTTTTTAATAAATTCAACAAAGCTCACCTTCAATTGACCCAGTTTTCGAACCTCTTGCAACCTTCTCACAATAAAATATTCCGTTTCTCGATGATCCGCCGACTCATCTCCCAAAAAAAATAGCAAGGTCGATAAATACACGGAAACTAAAGTAGCCCTCTTAGTATACCAGTCAAAACCAATACTTATATCCTTTATTTCGCACCAAATCAGATCACAAGTTGACCAAACTAAATTAATGGCCTCAAGTTGGTACATAGGCATAGCAAATAAAGACATACTGCTCTTAAAAACCTCCTTATCATCAGCAATGACCTGAAACCTCATCTTTATAGCTACTTCAACCTTTTCAAAATGGGACAAATTAGTAATTTCTACCTTACGAAATTTGTTGAGAAAGTCTTGGTCCTTAAGCTGATGATAAAACCTTGCCAAATCAATCCCACCTCTTGGGAATAATGACTTTGCCTGCCCATAGGGCACACCTACTTTTGCCGCAGTTTCTTCAAGAGTTTTTTCTGACCAACCACGAAATACAGCTATATCAGCTGCTACAGCTACTAGCTTCGCTTTTAGTCTATCATCATAAAAAGTCATGAGCATTTACTAATAAGGTATTACAAGTAATAAATCAGTTATAGACAAGTCTTTCTTAGCTTGTTATAGGGGTTTATAAAAGCCAGAAAATAAAAGGGTAAATCATTGCAAGTCCATGTTCGAGATAATAATGTTGATCAAGCATTAAGAGCCTTAAAGAAGAAATTACAGCGTGAAGGTGTCTTTCGAGAAATGAAACTGAAGCAGCACTTTGAAAAACCGTCCGTGAAAAGAGCTCGAGAAAAAGCAGAAGCAATTAGAAGAGCAAGAAAATTAGCTAGGAAAAAGTTTCAGAGAGATGGTTTCTAAAGCCTGCTTTACTCCTATTAAGAGTTAAATAATGCCAAAAAGACAAGGGCCCCTGTTACAGCATAACAGAGGTATAAACCAAAACTTATAAATCTGGCGAAAGATTCTTTTTGATCAGTAATGTCCATTTCTCCATGCTTGTGTTTTTTTTCTGACATTTTATTCTCCTCTTGTTAAGAATGAGCAGGATAGTCTTGCATGCATAACATATCTATATGCCCGCCAAAGTAAATCTAGTTTTATTTATATGATAATAAATTCTTCCATCTTTCTTAATATTCCTAGAAATTTTTTTTTGGTGCCAAAGATAATTTAAATGGCCCACCGCCTCCCCTAGAGCCAAACTATATTCTGATTCTCTGATTTTTCTCAAATATAATGAAGAAAATATGTCAACCGCCGTTCCTGGTTCAAGTGTCAAAAAATCCAGTATCCGTGATAAGGCAGCATAATGATGATTTAGCAATTGCTTAATTCTAACCTTGAGACCCCAAAACGGTAAATTGTGACCTGGTAACACAAGGTATTCTCTATCTTCAATTTTCAAAAGTTTTTCACATGTTTCAATAAACTCACCCACTGGATTTGCGTTCGGCTCAGTAGGATAAACACTTAAATTTGGAGATATACCAGGTAAAATTTGGTCCCCTGAGATAAAAATATTTAGTTCTGGACAGTGTAGCGTCAGATGTTCAGGAGCATGGCCATGTCCAAAATTGATGTGCCAACAATTATCTCCAATAAAAATTCTTTCCTGATCAACTATGCGCCTATAACCTAAGGGTATAGGATCGACATAGTCACAAAAGTTAAAAGGTCTTTCCTTCTTTTTTTTTTGATAACAGACTTCCTGGCATTCCTGCCCCGTACCAAAATGATAACACATCTAACGAGGTAGTCTCATGAACATCCAAAGTAAGCATTCTAGCGGTTAACCAAGCTACACGACTCGACCAAATTTCAGCCTGAAATCTTTCATGGAACCATCCTAATAGACCTAGATGATCAGGATGGTGATGAGTAATAATGAGTCTGTTAACCTTAACGCCTTTGAATTCATCGATAAAAATTTTTTCCCAAATTTGCTTACAATCAATACTAGAAATCCCAGTATCTATAATTGTGATTCCGTTACCGTCTCTCAGAATGTAAGCATTAACATGGGATACAACAGACGATAAATTAAACCTGACCCAGTAAATACCCGGGGTAAGCTCAACAAGTAATTTGTGCTCCGGAAAATTTTGATGTGGAAATCTAATTTGTGATTGCATATCAAAAATCCTCGGTAAAAATCCCTGGACTTTGGTATAGCTGATTTGATCCTTGGCACGATATAGAAGCTTCTACACTTGCACAAGGTAGAATTTGGTAAATGAAAAAGTCAGCTAGCTCTTTCCTTTTTACATCTTTTGATACCAATATTGATCTAAGCATATAATTTGCGCCCAACAGCAGTGCAAAAGCATTTAGAAATGACCCCGCACCAGAAAATCTCTCATTAAGATCGTCCTGTAAAAGCATCCAATCTAATGACTTGGTAACATTTTTCCTTGCCACAGAAACGAGTTCAACAAGTTCAGGGAACCTGCCTACTGCCATGTTTTCGTTAACTATAATTTCCTTTATAATGGAGTAAGCAATATTTCCACCTGAACCTAACTTTCTACCTACTAGGTCCATTGCTTGAATACCATTTGTACCTTCATAAATAGCTGTTACTCTGACATCCCTGTACAACTGTGAGATTCCAGAGGCTTCTATATAGCCCAAGCCACCATGAACTTGGATACAAAGATCCGTAACTCTACAACCGGCATCAGTACAAAATGCTTTTGCAATAGGTGTTAATAACTCGGCTCTTTGGGAAAGGTCAGAATCATTATTGAATTTTGCTAAATCGCTCGATATAGCTGTATCAAAACACAATGCCCTAGAAACAAAAGTAAGCGACTTCATGATCAACAAATTACGCCTGACGTCAGCATGGTTTATGATTGCAGTACTACCATGCTCAAAAAACTTTAGATTTTTGCCCTGCTTTCTTTGCTTGGCATAATCAAAAGCCTTTTGGGTAGCCAATTCACTCTGAGATAACCCCTGAACAGCTACACCTAGACGAGCATTATTCATCATAGTAAACATTGCTGCCATTCCCTTGTTTTCCTGTCCTATCAACCAAGCCTTCGCATTATCATATTCAATTACAGCTGTCGGAGAGCCATGTAGACCCATTTTTTTCTCTAATGAAATTGTTTTCACATTATTTTGAGACATAGGCTCACCAGAATCATTTGGAATATATTTGGGTACCAAAAATAAGGAAATTCCTTTTGTACCTTCAGAACTATCTGAAAGTCTAGCAAGAACCAAATGACAAATATTAGAGCTTAGACAATGATCTCCCCAGCTAATATATATTTTCTGACCAGTTATCTGGTAGAGACCATCTCCTACCGGTTTAGCTTTAGAGCTTAAAGCCCCAACATCAGATCCTGCTTGAGGTTCCGTCAAATTCATTGTCCCAGACCACTCTCCCGAATTTAATCTAGGTAAAAAAAGCTTCTTAATCTCTTCACTTGCGTGATTCTCTAAAGCATCGATTTGACCCTGAGTCATTAAAGGATTTAAAGCTAGCGATAAACAACCGCTTGATAGTATTTCATTGACGCATGTAGATAGAACCATCGGCAACCCCAAGCCGCCATACTTTGGATGGCCAGAAATCCCTACCCATCCACCTTTTGCTATAGCATCATATGCCTTTGAAAAACTTGGCGGCAAAGTGACCTTTCCGCCTTCAAAAATCGCTGGATTTAAATCACCATCACTATTAATTGGTGAAATAACGTGTTCTGTTAATCTACTAACTTCGGCAAGAATTGAATCGACTGTTTCATCATCAAAATTTAGATTTTTCCCCCTATCAGATTTATCACAAATGGCAAACAAATCTCTAAGAAGAAATTTCATTTCGTCAGTTGGGGCTAAATATGACACCTAATTTCCTTCCACACAAAAATCTACACATGATTATTTAGTTGATGAAACAGTGTAAAGGAATATATTTCTAGAAAAAGGTGAAAATAAAGTGTCAGTCAAAAAAGAAATCCATATCTCGACTGAAATATTACCTAGTAGTAAAGAAGGTGTCTTTAGGGCAGCCCAAATATTAAATAATGGTGGGCTTGTAGCATTCCCGACAGAAACCGTTTACGGACTGGGTGCAGATGCTACTAATTCTGGCGCGATAGAGAGAATTTATAAAGCTAAGGGGAGACCTCCCAATAATCCCCTAATTATCCATGTATATAATGCTAGTGTCGTCAAAAATTATGCAAAAATGGATGACCAAGCTGAAATACTAGCTAAATCTTTTTGGCCTGGCCCCTTAACTTTAGTATTAAAACAAAATACTAACGTTAGCAAAAGAATATCAGATCGCGCCTTATCAAGACTGCAAACGGTTGCAATCAGAATACCTGCTCACCCAATTGCTCAACGCATACTAAGTCTCTGTAATAATCCTATAGCTGCCCCTTCCGCCAATATTTCTGGGAAATTGAGCACTACTCGATTTGAGGATGTTTTAGGCAACATGTTTGGGAAAATTGATGCCATTGTTGATGGAGGGCCTTGCCCAATTGGTCTTGAGAGCACTATAGCAAAGATTGAGGATGGCATTTTCTCTATATTAAGGCCTGGAACAATTACCGAAGAAGAAATCGCTTCAAAAATTGGAAAAAAAGGGCATACAAAAAAAAGCCTGGAAACAAAAATTACTTCCCCAGGACAATTAAAATCTCATTATCAACCAGAAACCCCTATTCGTCTTAATATTATTGACCCCAGAGATAATGAATTGCTGCTAGCTTTTGGCCCACTACCGAATGGTGCCAAGGGACTGACCCTATCCGAAATCTCTGATCCTGATGAAGCTGCCATGAACTTGTATAGTGCCTTAGCAGACCTAGATAATTTAGCAAAGGTTACAAAATCAACTTCTATAGCGATACACCCAATACCACGAAAGGGAGCCGGCGTTGCAATTAACGATCGCTTGCAACGTGCAGCACACAAATCTTAAAGGTACAAGACACCAAGTAATTAAGCTCTTCCACTTTCATTTACGAAGTAGGCATTCTTAACACCCAATGACCCTAGAGAAATTTCATATTTTTCTGAGAAATTCTCACCAAAAATAATTGAAGGATCTGCTTTAGCAACCAACCAAGAATCTTCTAGGATCTCCTGTTCCAACTGGCCACCATACCAACCAGCATAACCCAAAGTGAACATACGAGAAACAGGACCCTTACCTGTACATATGTCCTCCAAAGCTTTAGTGTCATTTGTTAAATTGTATTGGCCACCTAACTTTATGGTGGTTCCAGCGAGGCAATATTCGGAAGAATGCAAAAGAAAACCTCTTTCAAATTCTACTGGTCCACCAAATAAAACTGTCTGATTAACCTTTTTTTGGTTATCCCCTAATGAAATACCAGTTACAATTTCATGAAAATCTAATTCTTCCATTGGTTTGTTTATTATGAGACCCATGGCGCCTTTTTCATTATGGGAGATCATATATATAACTGCTTTATGAAATCTGGGATCTAAAATAGCAGGAGTGGAAACAAGTAGAGAACCTTCATAAAAGCCCTTGACAACTTCTGGAAAAGAATTTTTTTCTATTTCCTTATCTTGATTTACATCAGATTTTCCATCAGTCATAATATCTAACCTATTATTCTATATTCAATCAAACATAACAAAAATGAAGAAAATATCAAAAATAATCTCAAAAGCATGCTTAGAAAGAATTAAATTAGGCCTAAGACTTATAAATGTAAAGACATTCAGATATGTAGATCTTTCAATCCTTTCTATGATGCTTTCACTGTGCTTTTCCAATCCCATTTGTTATGCATCACAGACATTTGGGCAGTCTGAAAATTCTGTGATCACAAAAAATGAATCCTGGGAAATCAAATTTTTTAAGGCATGGCAAACGGAAAATGGCAACTATCAGTATGGTTTATTTATTGACCTTGATGATAATTGGAAAACATACTGGAAACATCCTGGGAATTCTGGATTTAAACCAGAGTTTCAAATCTTAAAAAGTAAAAACCTTGCAAAACTTGAAGTACTCTGGCCAGCACCCGATATCTTTTATGAGAATGGAATAGAAATCTACGCATTCAAAAGCAAGCTAATCTTGCCCATTCTAATTCATCCTCAAGAAATTAATAATCCTGTAGCATTTGAATTGAAGTTAAATCTGGGTTTTTGTAAGGATATTTGCGTTGCAAAAACATTCCATCTGGAAAGTGAGAATGTCGAACATGCTTCAAATTTTCAAAATAGTAAAATACGAGAATCTCTTAAAAACGTTCCTGTTAACCTTACTGCCTCAAAAAGATATATTTCCTGTGCTGTGACCTTAGAAGGGAAGAAATTGATACTTAGCAGCAAGTTGGATACACAGTTCTTTACGAAAGAAAAAAAGATAAAGGATGCTATATTTTATTATAGGAATGGTACTATATGGTTCAATGATAAAATGCAGCACTTGGCTGAAAAAACCCAAATGTTTACTGCGACCCTAAACCATGTAAACAATCAGAATATCTTGCTAGACAGGAGTAAAATCGAACTAACCTTATTGACCCAAAATGGTGGATTCATTTTGAATGGTTGTCCATACTAAGTGATCTAGGATAATTTTCGATTACGGAATCGCGAAGGTAAAAGAATAAAAATGCAATAAATTGCGCTCAAAACAACTATTGTCAAGCCCGCAATTAATGTGTAACCAGATTCGAATCCTAAATTTTCTAAAATAGGATTGGGATCAATTCCCAAAAAGAAGTAGCACAGAACAAATATATTTAAACTAAGAATTATTGCAACAAAACCAAAAGTTAATCTAAATAGAATGGGTGCTCTTCTGCCAAAAATTACCCTCTTCAATGCCCTACCTAAAGAAAGGCAATCTCTTTGAACTACGACAATGGCAGGCACCAAAAATAGAACAATTATCATTCCAAAACCAAGCCCGTAAACAAGTGTCACAATAGTAGGCTTAAGAAACTGTGCATCTTTGGAAGTTTCGAAGAGTAAGGGTGTTAAACCTAGGACTGTAGTCAATGTGGTCAATAATACTGGTCGCAACCTATCACAAATTGCATCTAAAATCGCTGGCTTTAAACCCCTATATCTTGCATATTCATCAATGGTAGAAACTAGAACTATAGAATCATTAATAATAATTCCCGTCATTCCGATAAGCCCCACTACCGAAAATAGTGACAGATTAATTCCCCAGAAATAATGTCCCCAAAGCGTGCCAATTAAGCCAAAAGGAATTATGGACATCACGACAATTGGTCGCGCCCAACTCGCAAAAACCCAAGCTAGAGCCAAATAAATTCCTATTAAACACAACATAAACCCTATCAATGCATCGTTAAGAAAATCTTTTTCTTGCTTGAACAACCCACTTAAGTAGGTATCCACACCAAATCTTGCTCTCACGTCAGGTAAAATATCTAGTTTGATTAAATCAGTTATTTCCTTTGCTCGATCTGGATCATCTTCAGATATATCACCAGTTACTGTAATTTTTCTTTGCCCATTTTCTCTAGAAATGGACGAGAAACCATACCTAGACGTAACTGTCACAATATCTGACAGCCTTACATAATTTCCCTCAGGATTTATGACATTTACTCGCTCTAGAAAATCTGATTGGATTTCAGAATCAGGGATTTCTACGACTACCTTTGAGGAACGATTGCGAAGGGGAAAGCTTATAGCTTCAATGCCATTTAGTTGCTGATAAAGTTGTCTCCCTACATTATCAATGTCAAAACCTAAAGCCGTTCCGCGTGGAGTCAGTTCAAGTATTAGTTCATTCTTATCATAGGCTTGTGTATCTTCTAAACCAGAGATTTCAGGAAGACTTATCAATTGGTTTTGAAAATAGACAGACGCAGCTTTAAGGTTTTTTAGGTCAAACCCCAAAAAATCAACAGAAAGACTATCGCTACCAGGACCTGATCGCCAACTTCTAAAACTCAAAGTTTCAAGCAAAGGATGTCTTATTATTTCATCCTGAATTTTGCCCAAAACTGCGTATGAAGAATAAGGTCGCAGGTCTGCATCTATGAGTTCTACAGAAACGGCTCCCAATTGATCAGGATCCTTGTTCTCGGCTCCAGAAATTGCTCTTCCCGAATTACCCCCAATTTGGCTAATAGAAAAGGTCAAAGGGTTTACCCCATATTCCTTCTCATACTCATCAGATACTTTTTCAATTGCTCGAGCCATCTCATCAAGCATTTTTTTTGTATCAGATCTGTTTGCTCCGGGTAACATTGCTATATTCCCAGTGAACCCACCCGCTTCGGGTGCATCAAAAAATCTCCATTTAATTTTTCCTGATATCATAAGTGTACTACTTAAAACCAATAACAGCACTGCAGCACTCAAAATGGGATAACGAAGCTGGATCACAAAATACGTGAAGGGTCGAAATACTTTTTCCCTAAAAACTCTGAACCCAATGTTAAACTGATCTGAAGGCCAATCGTACCAGGCATTTTTGCTAGCCTTTGCCCTTAAAGCATGTACCATGTGGTTAGGTAAAACCAAAAAGCACTCCAATAATGAGGCAAGTAAAACTACTATCACCGTAAAAGGTATATCAGCTATTAAACTACCGAACCGTCCCCCAACCGCAACTAACCCTGCAAAAGCTATTATTGTAGTAATGGTGGCCGTGAAAACTGGTAAGGCCATTCTTGTTGCACCCCTTTCAGCTGCCTCCTCGGGCGTTTCACCAAGCCTTCTTACACGAAAATCTGCATGTTCCCCAACCACTATGGCGTCATCTACTACAATACCCAAACAAATGATCAATGCAAAAAGAGAAATCATATTGAAGGTCAACCCAGATATATACATGAAAGCAATGGCGGCCAGCAGGGCAGCAGGGATACCTGCTGCTACCCAAAATGCTGTGCGTGCACTCAAAAAGACAAATAGTAGGATTAAAACAAGACCTAAGCCCTGCAAACCATTACTTAGTAAAATCTCCAATCGATTGGAAATTAAGTCTGCTCGGGTCTTTGATAGTTCGATTTTGACACCTTTGGGAAGGGAGCCCCCATACTCTTCAGTTATGCTTTCAACCTTTCTTTGAATATCGATGGCGTCACTCTCAGCAGATCGATCAACTCTTATTACGACAGCCCTATTTCCCCCAGTAAAATACTCCCTTCTCTGAGATTTATTATCAAAATAAATCCTGGATAGATCACTTAGTAGAAGCTCTTTCTGAGAATTTGGGAGCCTTATCAAAATATTTCCTATATCTTCAATTGTTCTCTTGGAAATACCGCTTCTGACCCGATTAGATGTTCCTACTTCTCCAGTAGGATCAGTATCTACTTCAGCTGCAATTGCAGTCGCCAAGTGATTTAATGGAATCTTGTAACGAATTAAATTAACTGAAGGGACAGTCACTCTTATTATTGGTGCACTAACGCCCATAATCTGGGTGTTGCTAATTCCATTTCTGTAGAGTTTTTGGGTAAATTCATCAGCTAACATACCTAACTGCTCCAGTCCTATTGGACCTGAAATTACAACATCTGTCACCCTATCGCGCCAGGAAATTCTTTTAATGGTTGGAGCTTCAGCGGTTTCCGGCAAATCTTGGACTGAATCCAAAGCCGTCTGTACGTCTTCCTTAGCTATTAGCATGTCTGTACCAGGCTTAAAATCAATATAGATTCTGGCACTTCCCTCGGTTGAGGATGAAATGATTTGTTCTACACTATCTATTCCTAGTAGTGGCGCTTCTAGAAGTGAGATGATGGCATCATCGATGTCTTGAGGACCAGCCCCAAGCCACTTAACACCGATATTTACCTTTTCAATGACAACATCAGGAAAAAATTGAGATCTGATTTTACTCATCGCTAGTAGACCCAAAACTACCATCAGGACTAATATCAAATTAGCTGCAGTATTATGCCTAGCAAAATAACTGATTATTCCCGAAACAAATGAACTACCAAACTGTCTCATCAGTTTCTTTCCATTCCTTTTTCCAGCCTGCGCAAAGTTTTCGTACGCATCTTGCCACTATTGATTTCTTTGATTAAACGATCCTTCACATTCTCAGGCATACGGTCCATAGACTTCACAAATTCAAGTAGCTCATTCTTTTTTTTCTGATCCAGTTCTACAATTTTTTCAACATCGCTCGATTTTGCGGCTTTGTCATTCTTAAGATCAGAAGCACGCAAAGGTTTAACCTTAAGTCCTCCACCTAATTGTGGCGAGCGTTGCATCACATATTCGACTCCTTCAGGCGCTCCTGCCACAATTACTTTTTCTCCTTGCCTTCGAAGAATATTGACATTCACCTCTTGAAGTCTATCTTCGCCAGAAAGGATAAATAGCTTTCCATCTATAGTGACGGCTGAAGCTGGTAATATAGAAATATCTCTTAACTCAGGCTCATCAACTTCAACTAGTAAAAAATCACCGGGTCTTAGTGAATTATAATCATTCAACTGTAGAGAAGCAAAAACCTGCCTCCCGCTTCCGCCCTCAGGTATTTCAGGACTTACCCGCTCTATCTTACCTTCAAAAGATAGAATAGAATCGGCACTTTCTAATTTTGCAACAATTCCTAGTTCTTGCAATTCCCCTTTTCTGTTTATCACTCGAACAAATTCATTGGCAGAAAGATTAAACTTAACTTCTATGGCATTAGGATCAATTAGAATACCTAACCTCTCATTCTTCCCCACCAAGCTACCAGGTGAAATATTAGCGGAGGACATAACACCAGAGAATGGCGCAACATTTTCTGTTTCTTTTATATTTCTTTTAGCTTTCTCAATAGCTATCAGCCTGCGTTTTAATTGTATTTCCAGCTTACTTATATTGATCTTTGACTTTTCAACTAGGTTTTGTTTATTAATTACTTGTTGTTCCGAAGAGGAGTAAGCCAGCTCACTATTTTCGACCACACTACTCGTAGTTAATCCCGATTTTGCCAGCTTCTGCTGTCTATCTAGGGAATTCCTCCTTAAACCAAGTTGTATACTGGCTGCTTCCTGATCTCTGAGTGATAGGTTTAGCTGGGATCTTGCTTCTTTCAGCTGCGCATTCGTATCTTCCAAATCTATTTCTGCCACTTCAAGAGTATTCATAAAGTCTTTTTGATCCAACCTGAATAGTACTTGTCCCTCAGTTACAAATCCTCCCTCTACAAATTTTTCTGATACATAGTCTAGCCTACCTGCCTCCATAGAACGTATTTCTAGAGTTCGTTTCGATGTTGCTTCTCCGTATGAGAATATTTTCGGAATAGTAGATTTGAGTTCAACTTTTGCCACATTTACTGCAAAAACTCTCTCTTTCTGATAACGTTTTTTCTCTGGCTTCTCAGACCTTACCTTAATGGCATCAAACAAATAAAAACCAGCAAAAAAAAGCACCCCAGATGTCATGCTAAAAATTAATAAACCTATGAAACTCCTGAATAAAAACCTCATTTCATCCCTGCACTAATTGAATTATTAACATTTGGGGTAAGAAACCAACTTAAATAGAAATTTTTGATCGAAATCAAGTGCTATCTGCTGATCAGAGAAAATAAGATCAAAAACTTAGATTAAAATCACTTTTTTTTCCTACGTTTTTTTTCTTCTAATCTTGGTAAAATTTCTACAAAGTTACAGGGTAAATTCCTATAATCAAATTGTTTCCTGAGAATGTGAGTCCAAGCATCTTTGCATGCCGATGGAGATCCAGGTAAAGCAAAAAGAAATGTACCACCAGCCACACCAGCACAAGCCCTACTCTGGATTGCTGACATTCCTATTTTTTGCATAGACACATTAGCAAAAAGGACTTCAAAAGCGTTTATTTTTTTTTCATATAACTCTGTATGAGCCTCAACAGTGACATCTCGACCCGTAAGACCTGTTCCACCAGTAGTTAATATGACATCAATAGTAGTCTTTGCAATCCACTGCTTCAAAAGATTTTGAATTTCCACTTTTTCATCCTGTACGATTTCCCTTTCAATTAATCTATGACCTGCTTCAAGCACTTTTTGTACTAATAATGTACCAGATTTATCAGTAGACAAATCCCTAGTGTCAGATACCGTCAATATCCCAAATCCAATGGAGATAAATTCTCGTTCTTTTTTCAAGTTACTGACACTCCTCATTCATTAGATTTTTTAACAATTTTAAATTGTTCCAAGTCCTTCTCTTTTTTTCAGGTGATTGTATCATAGAATTCATGCCCTCAATCTCAACTGCTGGGATTCCCTCATAAAAACCAATGCACCCATTTTCTTCATCGCCCATGAATTGATCAGATAAACCTAGTATGTCGCCAGGAATCTTTCCAACTAGAACCAGAAAACGGGGAGAAACAATTTTTATGTGTCTTTGGAGAAAGGGTCTAATTAAATCCAAATCAGATACTTTTGAATAAACATCTCTAACAAGTCTAAATGGTACTGACGGCAAAACATAAAGACCAGATTTTTTTGTGCCATCCAGGCTTAACTCCAAAGCAGCAAAGATATTTTTAAATAATTCTCCCGTACTACCTGCATAAGGTACTGATTCAATTTCCTCAACTCTGCCAGGAGGTTCAGAAATAACCATTACATTTGCAGCAGAATTACCAGTAGCAAACACCATACCTGAGGAACCTTTAATGGAATAGAAACCAGTAAAATTACTTATGCTTTCTTCTAATGTCTTTATATCCATAGCATTGTTGGCAGATTCTACTGCATTTGAGATTAAATCCCATTGCAAATCTTTTTTTCTAAAAGGTAGTCGGTTGTCGGAAACCTTTTTAGTAATATGTGATTGGGTTAAATCCTTTTCAGAATTTGTTTGTAATAATGAACTCTTATTTGCTTCACCTTGAAAAAAATCTGTATCAAAAATCATATCAACCTTTATGTCCTGCGAGCCTGGTATATCTAATCCAGCCTCAGCATAATCCATAAGTGTAGCAACTAGAGCCTTTTGAACATTATCCAACTTAACCTCTTTCTTGAAAATTTTTCAATTAACTTAAGGTCATAGATTTATAAATCATCGCGAAGTTCATTGCGAACATGCCACATATATTATATTATAATGTCAAAAGGGATAGTACTAATTGCTAAACAGAAAAGATCTATTAGGGACAGAAGATTTATCTAAAGAAGAAATTTTGTCGATCATTGATTTAGCAGAACAATACTCCAATGAAAATATTAAGAATATAAATAATACTAGAATTTTGAAGAACATTACTCAGATAAACTTGTTCTTCGAAAACTCTACAAGAACCCAAGTTAGTTTTGAAATTGCAGGAACTAAACTTGGCACCAACATTGTAAATTTCCCGCTTAAAACCAGCTCCCAATCCAAAGGTGAAACACTGCTTGATCTGGCTGCAACACTTAATTCAATGTTTCCTGATATTCTAGTCATTAGGCATCCTAAATCTGGCGCCGTACAATTAATATCAGAGAAGGTAAAATGCGCTGTTATAAATGCCGGTGACGGTAATCATGAGCATCCAACTCAAGCTTTGTTAGATGCCCAGACGATCCGAAAAAGACTTGGTAGGATCAGTGGCCTTAAAATTGCTATTTGTGGAGATATTGCCCATAGCAGAGTAGCCAGATCAAACATCTTCTGCCTTAAAACGTTGGGAAATAAGATCAGAGTTGTTGGACCTAAAACTTTGATACCTAAAGGGATTGAAAGCTTGGGAGTGGAAGTAACTCATAACATGTTTGATGGATTGCAAGATATAGATGTAGTAATGGTCCTGAGATTACAAAAAGAGAGAATGGACGGTGGTTTTCTTTCCTCAGAGAGGGAATATTTTCATTACTATGGATTAGATGAAAGAAAAATGCAGTACGCAAATCCTAATGCTATCATCATGCATCCTGGCCCAATGAATCGTGGAATCGAAATAGACGGTGACCTTGCAGATGATATAAATAGATCGGTAATCACAAAACAGGTAGAAGTTGGCTTAGCCATACGGATGGCTGTATTAGACCTTCTTACCAGAGGACACCCGTTGAGAAAAAAATGCCCAGAACACTAACATTTATTAATGCACTATTGATTGATCCTGTATCATCAGAGCAAGCATTTGGTTCCTTAACCATGGAAAATGGTGTTATTACAAGAATAAACGGCCCTACGAAAGGCACTGTCATTGATTGCCAGAAAGCTTGTCTTGCCCCTGGAATAGTTGATTTGGGAGTCCACATCGGCGAACCAGGAGAACGACACAAGGAGAGCTTTCGATCAGCCAGTCTGGCAGCCGCATCTGGGGGAATTACATCAATGGTTACATTTCCCAATACTTTACCGACAATAGATAACCCCGAATTGTTGGAATTTTTCATAAATAGGTCGAAAGAATCAAGTGCTGTACGAGTCTTACCAGCTGCCGCAATTACAAGAAGCTGTGAAGGAAAAGAAATCTGCGAGTTAGGTTTTTTACAAGATAAAGGTGCAGTGGCTTTTACAAACGGGCTACGATGTATAAAAGATTCAAAACTTTTTTTGAAGGCTCTAACTTATGCTGGAAGCCTAGGGCTGCCTTATATTGGGCATTGCCAGGATTACTTCCTTTCAAAAGGAACTTCTGCAACATCAGGATCTTTTGCTACGCAAATGGGTTTATCATCAGCACCCACAGAATCAGAAAAAATCTGTCTTGAAAGGGATGCTTCCTTAGCAGAAATTTCTGGTATTCATTACCACGCATCCCAAATAACTACAGAATTAAGCCTAAAAACAATAAAAAATCTTAAATCTAAGGGAAATAAAATTACTGCTGGCACGTCCATTCATCATCTCATTTTTGACGAAAAAGATATAGAAAATTATAGAACTTTTTTTAAGATTGACCCGCCCCTGCGGTCCCAAAATGATAAAGAGGTGCTGCTCCAAACTATCAGNGATGNCNCAATTGATACTATCAGTTCTTTNCATCTACCCCAAGACGAAGAAAGCAAACGATTNCCNTATGAGTTAGCNGCNAGCGGNGCAACTGGTTTGCANACTCTATTGCCGGCAGGTTTAAAACTCGTCCAAGAAGGNTACTTGGATCTACCAAAATTATTTAAGAAAATTTCATTAAACCCTTCNAAATTAGTGAATTCAAAATGCGGCGAATTAGCTGAAGGCTGCCCTGCTGATTTGGTAATATTTAATCCAAGTATACCTTTTGTATTAGACCGATTCAGTTTACTGTCTAAAGCAAAAAATACCCCTTTTGACGGCTATAAACTCTGTGGAAAGGTGTTACGAACTTTTGTTAATGGGATCGAGGTATATAACTGTGGTCACTAAATGTTACCAGATTTAATTAGATTCTGGGGTGCCTCTCCATCTAGTGGTGCGGCCTTGCCATGGGTTGGATTGGTTTTCATATTATCATATTTTTTTGGGTCAATTCCTTCAGGAATATTAGTCACAAAGGCTTTTGGTTTAGGAAACTTGAAGAGTATCGGTTCTGGAAATATTGGTGCGACTAACGTGCTTAGGACTGGTAGCAAGAAAGCTGCATTACTCACCCTTTTCTTAGACGCTAGTAAAGGAATTGTTGCCGTAGTATTGACTGAAAAATACCTTGGAATAACTGCAGCCCATTTTGCAGCTTTGGGAGTATTTTGTGGTCATCTGTTCTCAATATTTCTATTTTTCAAAGGAGGAAAAGGAGTAGCCACCTTTCTAGGGATTTTGCTAGTTCTAAATGTTTACCTCATGATTACAGTAGCATCTTTTTGGTTAATTACTGCATGGAAATTCAAATATTCCTCATTAGCTTCCCTAATATCTTCTTCTCTATCCATTATTATTATGCTTCTTTTAGAAGATCTTTCCTTCATGTGGTTACTAATTTTAATGGTATTGTTAATTTGGTTTAGTCACAGGAAAAATGTCATGAGCTTGCTTGCGGGAAAAGAATCAAAAATTAACCTCTGATAGAATTATCCTATATTTTCTTGCTCCTATTAATTAAAATAATGAATTCCTTAACAGGGTATGATTAGAATCTCATATATTCCAGATTTAGATTAATAACTTTTACTTAACGACCTTTAGCACAATTAATTCAATGCTTGCCAAAAGAATGACTAGCATTCTTTACCAAGATCTCAAATCAAGTCATGGTAGAATTAACAAAATCTAGCTTAAAATACTTATGGCTCTTAGTAACAGTATTCACTATAAATGCATTTTAGATCTCCAGACCAAATTGAGGAATATTTATCTAGCATTTCATCAGCGAGGGAATTCCCATTTTCCAAAATTTCAAAAAGAGGCTGCAAAAATTCAGTTTCATCTGTTTTCGTTTTATGGATATTTCCTTTGCCTCTCTTTAATAAGCCCTGATGAGATAGATTTAGTAAATCGAACGCTATATCCTTTACCTGTCTATTTCTTATGGAGGCCTCTAACCCAAGCTTTGCAACATCATGATATAATTGGTGCCTGTCGGCGCATGTCCAATCTTTGCACAAATCCCACGCACCCTCCAAAGATATCTGATTATAAATTATACCAACCCAAAATGCTGGAAGTGCACAAATTTTAGCCCAAGGTCCAGCATCTGCTCCTCGCATTTCTATAAACTTCTTCAATCTTACTTCTGGAAATATTGTTGTCAGATGATCTTCCCAATCAGATATGATAGGTTTTTCATTGGGTAGGACTTTCAGTTCACCCTTTAGAAAATCTCTAAATGATTGCCCTAGAGCATTTAGGTATTTACCATTTCTATAAACAAAATACATCGGTACGTCCAAAGCATAATCTACCCATGCCTCAAAACCAAAACCTTTTTCAAAAACAAAAGGAAGCATTCCTGTCCGAGTCTTATCAGTCTTCTGCCATATTCTGGAACGATAACTGTTGTAGCCAGTTTTCTTACCCTCAAAAAAAGGTGAAGCGGAAAACAATGCCGTCGCAATTGGTTGTAATGCTAATCCTACTCTTAATTTCCTTATCATATCAGCTTCAGAGCAATAGTCTAAATTTACTTGCACCGTGCAAGTTCTAAACATCATTTTGGTTCCATGGGAACCCACTTTTTCCATGTATGGCGCCATAAGCTTATAACGCCCTTTTGGCATTATTGGCATATCTGTATCCTTCCATATAGGTGCCGCACCTAATCCAATAAAACCAGCTCCTATCCTATCAGCTATAGTTTTAACCTCGGCCAAATGATTAGCCACCTCTAGACAGGTCTGATGAACATTATCCAAAAGAGCTCCTGATAATTCTAATTGACCCCCAGGTTCCAGACTGATATTCGCTCCTGCCTTTGACAAACCGATCATTTTATCTTCCTCTAGAATGGGCGACCAACCAAATGTTTGTCTTAATCCTTCCAAGATTGACTCTATTGAGCATACACCCGAATATGGAAGAGGCTTCAAATTTGTTTTGTCGTAACCAAATTTCTCATGCTCAGTACCTATCTTACAGGCCTGAATTGGTTTGCATCCATCTTCCAGATACAAAATTAATTCTTTAGTGTCTTCTATAGTTTGAGTTATATCTTTACCAACCATCGGAACACAGTATCACGGGATAAAAATTTTTAAAGAATAAAACGCCAAGAAAATATGAAAGCGTTATCCTTCTTGCTCCCAGTATTAACTACTTTTCAGACCAACAGCCACACATGCTTTGCCATATACTCACAGAAGCTATAACTGCTGTTTCAGCACGTAATATCTGAGGGCCCAAGGAAACTCTCCTCACAAATTCATGTGATATCAGTAGATCAAATTCCTTCTTTGAAAATCCTCCTTCTGGTCCAACCAAAATTGCCATGGGTAAGGATTGTAGTGATTGGAGAACCGTGTTTATTTGAGTTCCTTCTAATTTTTCGTCACAAAAGAGTATTTGTCTCTTTGAATCCCAAGATTGCAAAACTTCTTTTAAACCTTGTAAAGTTCCTAACTCCGGCAACCAATTCGAACCACATTGTTGGGCCGAACTTATCATAATACTTTTAAGTCTATGCTTATTAATCTTTGGAAGGTTCGTGAACTCCGTGATAACTGGTAGAATTTTTTTGACTCCAAGCTCCACACATTTTTCTATGATTAACTCTGTTTTTGCTTTCTTGATTGGAGCAAACAATAACCAAAGATCAGCTGGGCTATTCAAGGTCTTTAAAAAATCACAAATTCTTACCTTAACCTCTTTTCTAGAAATGCATACTATCTTGGATTCATACTCACCAGTCTTCCCATCAAGCAAATGAACGCCATCTCCCACTTTACATCTCATGACATCAATTAGATAATGAAGTTGTTCTCTAGTTAGAACATACTCTTCTCGAGCTTCAAAAAGCTCTTTTAAATTAGTATCACAGTAGAGCCTAATTGTGGTCTTTGACATTTGTGGAGTACTCCTTGAAATTACCTAAGAAAAAAAACGTACTATTCGAAAAGGTAGCAGATGCTGATGAACAGAACTGGATTGACTCTTTTTTCCCAAAATGGACTGTTCCTTATCTGCGGCTAAGTCGTGCTGACAGACCTGCTGGTACTTGGCTTCTATTAATACCTTGTTGGTGGGGCATATTACTATCGGCTAGTGAAAAAAACAACTTTGGCCTGTTTTTGTCTGATTTCTGGCTATTGATCGCCTGCACAATAGGAGCATTCTTAATGCGAGGAGCAGGATGTACTTGGAATGATATATTGGACAAAGATTTTGATAAACTCGTTGAACGCACAAGATCCAGACCCATACCTTCCCAACAAATTACAGTTTTAAAAGCTCTTATTTGGATGATTATTCAAGCACTTTTGGCTCTCATTATCCTTCTTACATTTAACATATTTAGCATTCTGATAGCCATTTCATCTATCATTTTAGTTGCTATTTACCCTTTGTCAAAACGTTTTACTTGGTGGCCACAATTGTTTCTGGGATTGACCTTTAACTGGGGAGTTTTGGTTGGTTACTCCGCTAGTAAAGGAGCCTTGTCATGGGCAGCGTTGACACTTTACATTGCTGGGATTTCCTGGACGCTTTTTTATGATACCATCTATGCACTACAGGACATTAAAGATGATACTGCTATTGGAGTGAAATCCACGGCCCGTTTATTTGGGGAAAATATTAAAATTTGGTTAATCATCTTCTTACTAACATTCTGGTTTCTTGTCGGAATATCAATCCTGTGCAGTAGCATAACTCATAACACACCGAAAATAATCTTGAGCACGTTAGGTATTTGTATGCTACTAGTACATTTAATTAATCAAATTGTTAGATTAGATATAAATTCCAAAAAATCATGCCTGAAAACGTTTAAATCAAACCGAGATGCTGGTTTAATTTTGGTTGCTACATTATTCATAACCTGCTTTGTCTAAATCAAGAAAAAAAGCTGAGTACTACCACCTTGATAGTAATTCTTCATCAGATTTCTTACTTTTTACCCAAGAACTATTATTCTCATAGTGTTCTTTTTTCCAGATTGGTACACGACTCTTTAAAAAGTCCATAATGAATTCAACTGCTTTGAAAGCTTCTTCTCTATGGGAGGAAGTAGCTAAAACAAGAACTATATTGTCACCAGGAATCAATTTTCCTACTCTATGAATGACCCTTATATCATGTAATTCCCACTTGCCCAAGGCATCATTACAAATTGAAGTGATTTCCTTCTCTGTCATATCAGGATAGTGCTCTAATTCCAAAAACAATAATGTTTTGTCGTTTTCTGCAGAATCACGTACTTGACCCAAAAAGCTTGCTAAACCACCAAAATTTTTCTTCCTCCTCTTAATATTATCAATTTCATACTGTATGTCGAAATCAAGCTCCTGCACAGAAATAGAAAGATTACAGAAAATTTTTTCTTTTGCCAATTTAACCACCTGTCATTGGTGGAAAAAATGCAATTTCCTTTGCATCCTTTATTGAAGTTTTAAAATCTTGTATCAATTTTTGATCTACTGCGACCCTAATAAAACTTAAGTCAGAGAAAGCAATGGAATATTTTTCATCTAATAGTACTAATTCCTCAATAAGTCCTATTACCGTAACTGCCTTAATCTCCTTTTCTTCAAAAGAAACCCCTATCTTTTCCCTTAGCCATGCAAAGTACAAAATTTTCATTTTCTCTCTTCACCAAGTAAAATCACGGCGCGATAAATATAAACGAAACCAGTGTATAAGGCAAACCCTGCTGCTATCCACAAGAAAATTACACCAAAATAGAATAAATTAAAATTCTCAAAGCTCCTTAGTTGAGAAGCCAGAAGGCAAATAATAGCTATCATCTGTATACCTGTCTTAAATTTGGATAAATTCATCACAGAAAAATTTCCCTCGGTAGAACCGAAAAATTCCCTAATACCTGAAATAATTATCTCTCTCGTAATAATTATAACACTTGGAATAGCTAGAAAATAACCGTAGGTCTCCCCAAATACCAAATTAAGAAACCCTAAAACCAATATGACCAGCAACTTGTCTGCAATGGGATCCAACATCTTACCCAAATTAGATGTTTGATTTAGCCTGCGAGCAAAATATCCGTCTAAAAAATCTGTGACAGAACAAAAAATGAATATGATTAGAGCCCAAAAGCATCCAGTTTCCTTAACTTCAAATAAGAGTAATATAGGGATGCAAACTGACCCAATTATTCGAATAACTGTAAGATAATTAGGGACATTCAACACTTAACATGTACCTTTCCGTTTCAATTATCAGCGCTAAAATAATCATGGATTTTCTTTGCAAGATTTCTTGATATTCCTCGTGCAGTCCTTAATTCGCCGATTGATGCTCGAGAAACTTCCTTAGTTGACCCGAATTTCATTAATAAACTATGTTTTCTTATACTACCAAGACCCACTATATCATCTAATCTAGTCTGGCTTAAAGCTTTACTTCGCCTCTTTCTATGAGCTCCTATAACAAATCTATGTGCTTCATCTCTTAATCTCTGAATAAAATATCGTAAGGGATCATTTAGAGGAATTTTCAAATCATGTTTGCCTTTCAAATAGATTCTCTCTTTCCCAGAATTTCGGGAAGGTCCTTTGGCTATGGCAACAATCGGTATATTTCCTAAACCAGATCCGGATAGCAAGTCAGAAACAGCAGACAATTGTCCTTTACCTCCATCAACTAGTATAAGGTCAGGAAAGTTATGCTGATGATTGTTATCTTTGATTTCTTCATTAAGTTTAAACCTGCGTGTAAAGACATGTTTCATCATTGCTGTATCATCCTTATTTTCTATTTCATCTAATCTAACATTAAATTTACGATATTCAGACCTCAAAAAACCATCCAGCCCAGAAACTATCATTGCTCCAACTGCGTGACTTCCTTGGATATGAGAATTGTCATAAACTTCAATACGCTTTGGTTTTTCTTTTAAGCCAAAAGCTTCTGCTGTTGCTTGCAACAATTTAATCTGCGTTGCATTTTCTGCCATCTTACGTGCCAAACTCTCTTGAGCATTCCGTAAAGCATCTAAAACCAAATCTCTTTTCTCACCCTTCTGCGGAACAATGATTTGTACGCGATTACCTAGTTTCTGAGTAAAAAGTTTTTGCACTAAATCTCTATTTTCAATGTTATGAGATAAAATGAGAATTCTTGCAGGGTCTCTGTTTAAATAGAATTGGCCTAAGAATGCTTCCATGACTTCCGAATGACTCATGTCGATTCCTACTTTAGGATAATAATCTTTATTACCCCAATTCTGATTAGATCGAATGAAGTATACTTGAATACATGCCTGACCAGATTCAAAATTTAGGGCAAAAATATCAGCTTCACTCACTCTATCAGGATTTATCCCCTGTAAAGGATGAATTTTGGTTATAGCTTGTATACGGTCTCTAAATGAGGCGGCTAGCTCAAAATTCATAGATTTGGAAGCCAGCATCATCTCCCTCGCAAGCTTATCTTGAACACTCTTTGACTTACCACTAAGGAAATCATTGGCATCACTTACGAGTTTTGCATAGTCCTCCTTGCTAATTTTACCCCCACACGGACCCGAACATCGTTTGAGGTGATAATTCAGACAAGGTCTATTACCTGCAGAAACTTCTCTATCAGTACAGGATCTCAGTAAAAAAACCTTTTGTAGAGTTTCAAGGGTACGATTTACAGCAAATGCATTGGCAAAAGGCCCGTAGTAACGACCAAGCCTAGTTTTTTTACCACGATGTTTTTCAATTCGTGGGAAATCATGTTCTGTTGATATAAAAATATAAGGAAAAGACTTATCATCACGTAATAACACATTGAATTTAGGTTTTAGTTGCTTGATAAGGTTGTGCTCTAGCAATAAAGCCTCAGTTTCTGTTTTTGTTGATAGAAACATCATTGAGTGGGTAGCATGTATCATCCGCTGTATCCTGAGCGAATGACCCTTGTACTGAGAATAACTAGAAACTCGGTTTCTCAAATTCTTGGCTTTGCCAACGTACAATGGCTTGTGGTTAACATCTAACATCCTATATACACCAGGACTACTTGTTAAAGTGCCTAGATAACTCTTTATTAAATCAGTTCCAGTTAAGTTATTTTGCATCTAGGTTCCATATATTAAATATTAGTTAGTGCTTTTAGCCTTAATGGAAATTGTCTATCAAAATCAACTTACAAAAATTCTAAATTATAAAATCTGAGCTCCAAAAAAAGTTTCCACCATTTCTGTGGAAAACACTGGGGGTAAACATCACTTTGGGTATGAAATCCCTTTAATTTGTTACAACTTTAATAAATTGCCTAAAAATTATGCAATTTCTATAACTCATTGCTTTTATTGATATTTTTAATAGTAGTTAGTTTTTGATTTCTAAGTTAGTCACCATTTAAGGTGCTCCCCGCCATCGATAGAAAGCATTTGCCCTGTTAAACCAGGTGATGACAAGATAAAAATTATTGCTCTACAAATTTCATCTACGTCAGACCCACGTCCAAGCAATGTACTTTTTCTTTTTTTTTGAAAGTGATCTTTGGTCTGGTGATGAGCTTTTAAAACTGGGCCTGGTCCTATCGCGTTCACTCTTATTTCAGGTCCAAGAGCCTGAGCAGCAAGCTTAGTAAAGTTCCAGAGTCCAGACTTTGCCAAGGTATAAGTCAAGAACTTAGGATTCAAATTCAATACTTTTTGATCGGCGATATTAATTATATTAGCATTGGATAATAACTCACCATTATTATCAACTGTACACTTTGAAACTTGCTTAGCAAATGATTGTGATAAAAACACTGGTGCCTTTAAATTTGTATATATATGCCTATCCCAACTATTTGCCGTCATTGAATGAATACTGTCTTCCTCGAAAATAGAGGCATTGTTTATTAATAATGTGAGTTCCTTTCCCAGCTTTTGACAAGCACGCTCAATGAGATTATTGATTTCTTGATCTTCGAGAAGATTTGCTCTCAAAGAATAAGCATTTATTCCAAATGCTACCAACTGTTCCTGTAAGTTTTTGGCTTCAGTTTTGGATTCAGAAAAATGTATTATGATATCATATCCCTCACGAGCCAAAGCTAAAGCAATACCTTTACCAATGCGCTGTGCTCCTCCTGTTATCAAGGCTGTTTTAGTCAAATCTTAGGATCCTAATTTTCTTCATCCAAATGTTCCAAAAAATCTACCAATTCTTTGCGCTTAAAGACGAAACTTTGCAAAATGGACGTTTTCATTGACTGCGTCAATTATCCCATCCACAGAAGCTTTCCCGAATTTCGAAAAAATACCTCTTTTCCTATCTAATTTTTTAAATTTTATATCCTGACCATATCTTTCTTTAAGCACAGGTTCCAAATGACCAATTCCATCTATGAGGCCAAGCTCCTTAGCTCTCTGAGCTTCCCAAACCTCTCCAGTAAACACCTTCTGTCCTTCTATTCTTCTTCCCCTTCGTAAGGAAACAAAATCTTTGAAGTTTTGGTGAATAGATTTCTGTATCAACTTTAGTCTTGCAATTTCATCTTTTTTTTCTGGCCTAAAGGGATCCAGCATGCTTTTTTCCTCTCCTGAGGTATAAATCCGTCTTTCGACTCCCTGGCGTGCAATAAATTCATGAAAACCAAATCCAGCAGATATAACCCCAATAGACCCAACGATAGAATTCTCATCGGCAAAGATTTCGTTAGCGGAACAAGCTAACCAATAGCCTCCAGATGCTGCAACATCCTCACAGAACGCATAAACAGGAACATTCTTTTCATCAGACAACCGAATGATACGGGCTGCTAAAAGGGAAGATTGTGAAGGTGACCCCCCTGGTGAATTGATTATTAACGCTAAGGCCTTTAGTTTTCCTAACTCAAATGCCTTCTCTATCAAAGGCGCCATGCTTTGATCGTTTATACCTCCACCGAGACGACCTCCCGTAGAAATTACTCCTTCTAAGCGAATGACCGCTATAACGCCGGATCTTCGAAACCTTTTTCTAAGCCAGGACCATAATCTCATAATAACTCCTTGATTGGTATTTAAGAACTCATTATAGCTTTGGCAACCAAAACTCAATCAAATCTTCTAATCGATTGTTTAACACTCTTTGGAAGTATAGCTCAATATAATTAGCAAAATTCATAAAACTACATATATAACTTTTCGCACAAACCAAAAAAAAATGAAAAAGAAAAAACCTCCACTGACTGGCATAAAAGTTTTAGAATTAGCAAGGGTTTTGGCAGGGCCATGGGCCGGCCAACTTTTGGCTGACTTAGGAGCCGATGTGATAAAAGTTGAGTCCCCTGTCGGAGATGAAACCCGCTCTTGGGGCGCTAATTTAAAAAGTAAAGAAGACAGCCCATATTTTAAATGCACCAACCGGGGGAAAAAATCAATTGTAGCCGATTTAAAAAAAAGAAATGATCTAGATGTTATTCTCTACCTTGCAAAAAGAGCTGACATAGTCATAGAAAATTTCAAGGTTGGGAATCTCAAGAAATATTCTTTAGATTATGATTCTTTAAAGAAATTGAATCCTGGATTGATTTATTGTTCTATTACTGGTTTTGGCCAAACAGGCCCCTTATCAGATTTGCCTGGTTACGATTTTGTAATCCAAGCCATGGGTGGAATAATGGACTTAACCGGCGAAACTATGGGACCACCCATTAAACCTGGCGTTGCTTACGCAGACCTATTTACTTCCCTTTATAGCGTCGTAGCAATCCAAGCTGCACTCTTAACCAGGAAAGAATTTGGCCTAGGAACATTGATTGATATGTCTCTATTTGATACACAATTAGCTGTTTTAGCAAACCAAGCATCTACATACCTTTTATCTGGAATCACACCAGAAAGGATGGGGAATTCTCATCCCTCCATTGTTCCTTATCAAGTTTTTGAAGCTAAAGATGGCCTGATAGTAGTAGCATGCGGGAATGACAACCAGTTTAAAGCAATGTGTAAAGCTTTTCACTGGGATTTTTCTTTAGCTCCTAAATTTTCTACAAATCAAGCCCGTTTAAAAAATAGGAAAGAGCTAATCGAGCAAATGTCCAAGAAATTGAAAGTATTGGGAAAAGCAGAAATTACTATGGCATTACAGAATGCTAAAGTTCCTGTTGGTCCAGTAAATTCGGTAAAACATGCATTAACACACCCCCAGGCATTATCGAGAGAGGTCGTAAAATTGGCACAAGGTGAACCTTTTATCCGGACTCCCATTCTTTTTAAAGATTTTGAACTAAATTATGAAAAAGGTTCCCCTGAGTTAGGCTCAAGTACCGAAACTATAAAAAGAAAGATATCAATAAACGAAATTTGGGAGAACTGATTTGAAATATAAATACTTAGGCAAAAGTGACTTGAGGGTTAGTATTTACTGTTTAGGCTCTATGACCTGGGGTGAGGCTTCTACTGAGGACGAAGGGCACTGGCAATTAGAACATTCGATTTCAAATGGAATTAACTTCGTTGATACGGCTGAAATGTATCCTACAAATCCTCTCCGCCGTGAGACGGTCGGAGAAACGGAAAAAATTATTGGTAATTGGCTGAAAAAAAGAAATCGTAGAGATGACATAGTCATAGCAACAAAAATTACTGGCGAGGGCAGTAAAACAGTTCGTGATGGTTCCCCTATTTCAAAAAATACGATATCGGTTGCACTTGAAGAAAGTCTTAAAAGGTTGAATACAGATTATGTAGACCTTTACCAACTTCATTGGCCAAACAGAGGCTCATATCATTTTAGACAAAATTGGAAATTTGATCCTACACAACAGATTACGAGTGAGGTTAAAGATAATACATTTGAAATTCTCGATTATCTTTCCGGACAAGTCAAAGAAGGAAAGATTAGAGCAATTGGTTTATCCAATGAAAGCGCTTGGGGTACAATGCAATTTATCAAAATTGCTGCTGAAAATGGTTTTGAAAAAATTGTGTCGATTCAAAACGAATATAGTCTGTTATGCCGTTATTTCGATACAGACTTGGCAGAGGTGTGCCACAATGAAAATGTACATCTGTTAGCCTACTCCCCACTTGCTGCAGGCCTTTTGACTGGCAAATATCAAAATGGAAAAGTTCCCCAGAATTCACGATTACAGTTCACTCCTGGACTTAATGGAAGAGTTAATCAAAGATCCCTGAGCGCGGTCACACGGTATCTAGCTATAGCAAAAAAGTTTCAACTAAATCCCATAAATATGGCTTTAGCCTTTTGTGCCCAAAGACCTTTCATGGGGTCAGTTATCTTTGGGGCTACTAGAATTGAACAACTTCAAACAATTATTAACGGTTTAGACTTGGAATTATCTCAAGAGATATTAACTGAACTAAATAGTATACATAGAGAAAATCCCTACCCTATATAGATCCACTATTTAGACTATCAGGTTTCACCGTAGCAATGATATCAATTCAAAATCTTAACAAAGTCTATGAACCAAACCTAATAGCCTTGGCAGAAATTTCTTTAGAAATTAAATCTGGTGAAATTTTTGCCCTTTTAGGCCCAAATGGTGCCGGTAAAACTACCTTAATATCAACTATCTGTGGATTAACCAGACAAACTTCTGGTTTTATCAAAGTGTCGGGTTTTGACACAATAAAAAACTACAAAAAGACAAGATCTTTAATCGGTTTAGTGCCTCAGGAATTCCCTCTCGAAAATTACGAAAGTGTAATAGAAACTGTTAAATTCACCCGCGGTCTGTTTGGGAAAAATCCTGACGCTGATTATATCGAGAAAATCCTTAAATCCCTTAAATTATGGGAAAAAAGGAATACTCCCATTATTGCTCTGTCTGGTGGAATGAAGAGACGGGTGCTCATTGCGAAAGCCCTATCTCATAAACCTAAAATCCTTTTCCTCGATGAACCTACCTCGGGAGTCGATGTTCAACTTAGGAAGGAAATGTGGGATCTCATTATTGATCTGAGGAAAGGTGGCGTTACTGTTATACTCACAACACACTATATAAAGGAAGCTGAAATTATAGCTGACCGGGTCGGAATCCTGAATAGAGGTAAGCTCCTATTAGTAGAAGAAAAGAAAGGATTAATTAAAAGGTTTGGGAAGAAAGTAGTTTCAGTGGAATTAAGAGAAAAACTTAATTCTATCCCAAAAAAACTCTCCAAGGAAAAAGTTTCCCTCTCTGAAGATAAAAATTCTATCTTCTTTGAGGTATCTAATTCTGATAACAAAATGAGTATCTCTAATACCTTAAAGATAATTGCTGAAACTGGTTTATCTATTAAAGACATTCATACTTCCGAAAGCTCACTGGAAGATATTTTTCTTGAAATAATAGCAGACGAGGAAAGACATTGAACTTCAATTCAATTAAAGCAATTTACAGGTTTGAAATGGCTAGAGCATTTAGAACTATCATGCAAAGTATACTAGCTCCGGTAGTTTCAACTTCCCTATATTTTATAGTCTTTGGTGCAGCCATTGGAAGCAAAATATCTCAATTGGATGGAGTACCATATGGTGCATTCATAATTCCAGGTCTCATGATGCTTTCAGTCATGACAACTAGCGTTAACTATGCTGCATTTGGTATTTACTTACCCAAATATACAGGGTCCATTTATGAGATCATGTCAGCCCCAATTTCAGCTTTCGAAGTGATTATTGGATATGTGGGAGCAGCTGCTACCAAATCAATATTAATTAGTTTCCTCATCCTGCTAACAGCGACAGCGTTTGTATCTTTTGAAATACAACACCCCCTCTGGATGTTGATCCTACTCATAATTACCGGGACTACATTTTCTCTTTTTGGCTTTATAATAGGATTGTGGGCTTCAAACTGGGAAAAACTTCAACTAATACCATTAATTGTCATCACACCATTAGTTTTCTTAGGTGGAAGTTTTTATTCCACATCGATGTTACCAGTATTTTGGCAAACTATCACAAAGCTAAACCCAATCTTTTATATTATTAATGGGTTTCGCTGGAGTTTTTTTGGTTCATCGGATGTTGCAATACACATTTCCCTGTTTTGCATGATAACATTTCTGTTATTATGCATTACAGTTGTTTCAATAATCTTTAAGACTGGTTATAAAATTAGGGATTAAATGGAGTCCTTTACGTTTTTAGGTGGATAGGAAACTTTTTAATAATGTCTTTTCTAACTGATGGGGGTAATTCTGCTTTTGATCGGCTTGATAACAAATCTTGCTTCTTTTCTTTAGCTTTCATTAAAAGATCTGGTTTACCATTCTCAGCCCATTCCTTTGGGCTAGACCTATCGCCTAAGTTAGGGTAAATATACTCTGTTTGCATTAGACCCAAGGTCTGTTCATGACCGAGATAATGACCTGGACCTTTCAAACAAACAGATCTCATAGTTTCCACGCTCAGGCTTTTGTCGTCCACATTGATTCCTTTTACACAGCGTAATGCTTGACCTAATAAGTCATCTCCTAAAATCATGCTCTCTAAACAAAATCCTAATAGAGAAGCATGCATCCCCACTGCCTCATATACCAAGTTTAGTCCTGAAAGGCCCGCCATGACATTGGACGTTGCTTGTTCCCAACCAGCTTGCATATCTGGTAATTTTGAGTCGGCAATCCCAGCAGCTGCACCTCCCGGCAAATTATAGAATCTATGCATTTGAGCACATCCTGCAGTCAAGAGTGCTTGCTCCCCTGATCCTCCAGACATTGCTCCCGTTCGCAGATCTGACACAAATGGCCAGGTTCCAAAAACAGCTGGGAACCCTTTCTCAATTGAATTAACATAGACAACGCCAGCTAAACATTCAGCAACTGCCTGAACTATAGCTCCAGCAATTGGCGCTGGAGCAGTCGCTCCTGCCTGTCCTGCAGAAAGAAGTAAAATTGGCATGCCTTGCCTTATACATTCCTCCATCACTGAACAACTTTCTGTGGCAAACTTTAAAGGAGGTACTACAAAACAATTAGAATTGGATATAAACGGTCTTCCTCGCCAATTACTTTCATTTCCTGAAAGCAGATGAACCATTTCCATTATTGGCTTTACAAAAGAAGCCTCCGTAAAGGATACCCCAACATGCTTACTAGTCCCGGAACAGCATGCATAGATCGTATTGAGATCCATCTCAAAATTATCCTTAATATCTCTGCAAACCATAGGCCTTTGGAGAAAATGAATATTATCAAGATGATCAGCTAGTTTTGCTGCGTTAAACAGATCAGAGACAGTGCTATCACGATAATTATTTGTTTCCAAATCCACAACATGCACTGCTGCTCCAGCTGTACCATAATGAACCCTATTCTTTTTTAGTAAAAGGTCATGCTCAGAACTTCTGCCATGAAGTAAAAAATCTCTGCAAGCCATCGATAACATTTTTTCTACCAGAGATCTTGGAAACTTTAATCTACCATCATCTCCCAAGATTGCTCCAGAATCAGTCATAGCTTTTACACCACTTTCAGGAGCATCAGCTAAACCAATTTCTTCAAGGACCTGGAGAGCAGCATAGTGAATTTTATTTATTTCCTCGTCACTTAGCGGATTATAGGTACCCCCTAACAATCCAGGTTTCACTGGCCTTAGCTCCTTAGCCAAAGGTGCAGATCTTAATGCTTGTCTTGCAGCTCTTCCTCCTGACCTCTTATTCTTCTCTCTATCTCGAATATTTTTTTTCATTTTTTTTACATCCTGACCCTAATAGATTTTGGATCATACATCGGTTTTATACTAGCTTTAGCCGGTACAACTTTGCCAGCAACATCAATTGAATAGCTAAAGTTCAAAATTTGTTTTTTAGTCAAGCCTTTACAGTCTACATACCCCAATCCAACACCGGCTCCTAAGAAATGACCATAATTACCAGAAGTGAGATAACCTACAATTTTATCCTGCCTAATAATTGGTTCATTATGGTAAACCATTCTTGATGGGTCATCGAGTAGAAATTGCAGCATTAACCTATTAACACCATGATCCTTTTTTTCCAAAATGGCCTGCTTACCAAGAAAATCATCTTTTGAAATGTCAGCTGTAAACCCAAGACCCGCCTCAATTAAATGATCTTCATCTGTTATATCGTGACCAAAATGGCGATAAGCTTTCTCTATCCTACAGCTATCTAAAGTATGTAACCCGCATAATCTAAAATCAACTTGATCTCGAATTTTCCAAATCTCTTCAAAGACATGAGCACATTGATCAGAGCTTATATAAATCTCCCATCCTAGTTCCCCCACATAACTAACTCTATGGGCTCTAGCAACACCAAAACCTATTTCTATATCTTTCCAAGTTCCAAAAGGATGGGATTCATTTGAAAAATCATTAGGTGAGACCTTAGATAATAACTGACGCGAATTTGGGCCCATAATTGAGAGTACACCTTCCGAAGCACTCACATCTATCACTGCCACTTTTCTAAATTTTGTGAAGCGTCTGAGAAGCTTTAAGTCCCTCTGAAGTGTTGCGCAAGGGACAACCAGTAAGAATGTAGTTTTTGCTAGACGAGAAACGGTCAGGTCACTTTCAATACCACCCTTTTGATTAAGAATTTGTGTGTACACAATTTTCCCTATAGGCACATCCATTTGACCAGTGCATACATATTGTAACACATCTAAAGCTTCATCTCCTTCAACTCTAATTTTTCCAAAAGATGACATATCAAAAATCCCTATACCCTCCCTGACTGATTGGTGTTCCAATTTTTGATTTTCAAACCAGTTTTGTTTTCCCCAAGAATACTGATACTCTGCTTTTTGTCCTTTTACGGAGAACCAATTTGCTCGTTCATAGCCAGCCACTTCCCCAAAAACAGCCCCTAGATCCTTGAGATAACTATGAAAAGGTGAGCGCCGAATATTGCGACTTGTTTCAGGTTGCAAGTATGGAAAATGATCTGCATAGAGTAACCCCAAACTTTCTGCCACTCTATCTTTTAGGTAGTTTCGATTCTGTTGAAACGGCTCCGCTCTTCTAATGTCAACTTCCCAAAGATCAAAAGGCGGCTCCCCATCGGTGATCCATTTAGCAAGTGCCATCCCAGCACCACCAGATGATACAATCCCGATTGAATTGTATCCAGCAGCCAACCAATATCCTTCGCAGGAAACAGACTCTCCTAGATAGTATCTATTATCAGGAGTAAAGCTCTCTGGCCCATTAAAAAATGTCCTAACACCAACGGAATTGAGAACAGGCATGCGCTTTAGGGCAAGTGATAAAATAGGTTCAAAATGCTCCAAATCTTCGGGCAGTTGATCAAAACAGAAATCTTTTGGTATGCCGTTCATTCCCCATGGTTTAGCCCTACTTTCAAAGGCCCCTAGCATCATCTTACCTGCATCTTCTTTATAATAAGAGCACTCGTCAGGTACTCTGAGTACTGGTAATTGGCTAAGAGCCTCAATGGGTTCTGTTACAATGTAAAAATGTTCACAGGCATGTAAGGGAATGACAACATTGCTTTTTGCAGCTAATTCTCTAGCCCACATACCTCCACAATTAATTACAATATCTGATGAAATATTTCCTGTCTCTCCACTTTCCAAAAAATACTTAATACCCCGGACCACGTCACAATCAATATCCACATCAGTAACTGTAACTCCCTCTTCTATTTGTACACCCATTTGCCGGGCACCCTTCGCCAAAGCTAAAGCAATATTGGCAGGGTCTGCTTGACCATCTTTGGGGAGAAAAACCCCAGAGAGAACATCATCCGTATTGAGGATAGGATATTTTTCCTTAATTTCTTTTGGTCCAATTTCACTGACTTCAACTCCAAAAGCTCTAGCCAAAGCAGCTTGCCGGTTAAGTTCTTCCTTTCGACTCTCAGTGAGAGCAACTGTTATTGAACCATTTTGTCTCATTCCTGTTTCAATGCCGGTTTCCTTTGCCAAATCGACATAGAGTTCTGCAGAATATTTGGCCAATCGAGTCATGTTTTGGGAGTTTCTCAACTGACCAATTAAACCAGCAGCATGCCAAGTAGTACCGGAAGTTAATTTTTTTCTTTCCAAAAGCACCACATCTTTCCAACCCAGCTTGGCCAAATGATAAGCTACTGAACAACCAGAAATGCCACCACCAATGATTACTGCCCTAGCATTCTTTGGTAAATTCATGATTTTAGAGCCATGTTTTTTGAGTCCCAGAGTGGTCCCGGCTCCTGAATAATAGCATTATATGATTGCCCAAAGATATCTATAGAAACTTGCTGATAAGGCTTTGCCACATCAGCTATAACCATTCCTAGTGCTATTGAGGATCCAACTCTATGACCATAAGCACCACTTGTAACTTCACCAACTATTTTACCATCAAACATAACGGTGGACATGTATGGCGCGTCACATTCATTCCCTTCAACAATCATAGTTACAAATTTTTTGGTTTCCCCCCTTTGCTTTTCTTTAAGCAAAGCTTCTTTACCCGGGAAAGATTGTGCCTTATCAAATTTGATAAACCTACCTAATCCACTCTCTAAAATGGTATAATCAGTTGAAAGATCTCCCTTCCATGCTCTATAACCTTTTTCAACCCGTAGACTATCAAGCGCAAACATACCAAAAGGAGTAGCACCTTCCGAGATTACTAGATCATAAACTTCTGGTAAATCCTGTTTCCTAACATGTATCTCCCAGCCAAGTTCGCCAGCATAGCTAACGCGCGCTAACAAAACATCTTTATTTAGAATCTTAACCCTTTGTAAAGATAACCAAGGTAACTCTAAATCAGCATTAGATATTTTGCTCATCAGACTTCTTGATTTGGGCCCAGTAACGATTAAGCAAAACCATTCCTCCGTCTGATCAACTACGTTAATTTTTGAATCTTCAGTGATCCCTTTTTTAAGTACTTCTAAATCATGCCATTGTGCTGACCCTGCAGTAATTAATGTGAATTCATCTTTTCCAAAGTTCATAATTGACATTTCGGTCAAAACACGGCCACGCTCATCAGAAAAATATCCAAGGCTAATGCGATTTACTGCTGGTAAACCTCCAACAATTTGACTTAGCAACCAATCGCCAGCCCCTACTCCACCCACATGATATCTTGCAAAACCTGGAAGGTCTAATACTCCAACATCAGAATTTACAGCCAAACATTCTTCTTTTATCCTTTGAAACCACGGTCCTTCTCTCTTCCAGGTCTGAGTTGAAGCTTCAGACGTATCATCTCCTGGTTTAGCAAACCAATTAGCACGTTCCCATCCATTATATGCACCCATTTGTCCCCCTTTTTCTATGATCTTATCATGTATAGGGGAACGTTTCTTATTTCTGCCGGCTGGCCAAGAATAGAAGGGAAAATGAATAGCATACTCATGACCGTAAACCTCTGCCGCCTTAGCCTGACAGTAATCATCATCAGCGAAAGCTGTAAATCTTCTTGGATCACAAGACCACATATCCCATTCAGTTGAACCTTCTGTGATCCATTCTGCTAATACCTTACCAGCTCCACCACCTTGAGCGATTCCGAAAGTGAATACACAGGCCTCAAAAACATTCTTTAGCCCAGGAGATGGACCAATCAGGGGATTGCCATCTGGAGTATAGGGAATAGGTCCATTGATTACTTTGGAAATACCGGCTCGTCCCAAAATTGGCACCCTTTTCATTGCATCATCGACATACCACTCAAGCCGATCTAAATCATCAGGATATAGCTGAAAACTAAAGTCTTCTGGTAAAGGATCATTTTCATCTTTCCAATGGACTTTACAATTTTTCTCATACGGTCCTAAATTCAACCCATTTTTCTCCTGTCTCAAATAGTAGCTACTATCGACATCTCTTAGTAACGGCAATTTATGATTTGTTTCTTCAACTCTTCTTGCTAGTTCTGGAATTTCCTCAGTTAATAAATATTGGTGGCTCATCACTGCCATGGGTACACTTCGACCACCATACGGTAAAAACCAATCCCCCACCCTCTTCGCATAATATCCAGCAGCATTGACAACAATGTCACAGTCAATAGGACCTTTATTGGTTTTAACAATCCATTTATCTTTTAATCTCTCTATACCTGTTGCAGAGCAAAAGCGAACTATGGAAGCACCCATATCTCGAGAACCCTTAGCCAAGGCTTGTGTAAGCTGGGCTGGATCTATGTCACCGTCATTTGGATCAAAAAGAGCTCCTTCAAGGTCATGGGTTTCTATAAAAGGATACTTTTCCTTCAATTCACTCAAGCCAATAACTTCCAGATCCATTCCTTGATAAATTCCCATACCTTTAGCACGCTGAAATTCCTGCATACGCTCTTTCGAGTGAGATAATCTCACAGAGCCCGTGACATGATAATTCATTGGGTAATCAACGGCTTTTGATAAACCCCTATATAATTCAGTCGAATACCTTTGCATGTTCATGATGGCCCAAGATGAAGAAAATGTCGGAACATTTCCGGCAGCATGCCAAGTGCTGCCCGCGGTAAGTTCATTTTTTTCCAAAAGGAGAAGTTCTTTCCAACCTGCTTTTGCTAAATGATAAAGGCAAGAAACCCCAACGACCCCTCCACCAATAATGACTATCCTTGCTGATTTTGGCAACTCTGACATACTACCCCCAATTGACGGCGCGAAAATCATAGAAATTTTCACAGCTTTTATGAAAAAATTATAGCGTTATCTTATGTAAAACAAGAAATAAAGACCACTTCAACCTTCCTAGAAAAAATTATTCTGATGGTAACCTCCCAAATTAGAAAAAGGCTTGTAGACCTGTTTGAGCCCTGCCCAAAATTAGTGCATGAATATCATGGGTCCCTTCATAGGTGTTGACAGTTTCCAGGTTGATCAAATGTCTCATAACCCCGTAAGATATATCAATTCCATTGGCACCTAGCATGTCTCTAGCATTTCTTGCTATTTCTAATGCCTTCCCACAGTTATTTCTTTTTAATAAGCTGATTGCTTCTGGACTTGCACGACCCTCATCCATTAATCTGCCTAGAGATAAAACAGCACCTAATCCCAGACTGATTTCAGTTTGCATATCAACTAGTTTCTTTTGAAATAATTGGTTCTGAGCTAGTGGGCGCCGAAATTGATGCCTATCAAGGCCATACTGTCTGGCAGTATGCCAACAAAATTCGGCTGCTCCCAGCGCACCCCAAGAAATTCCATATCTAGCTCTGTTTAAACAACCAAATGGCCCCTTTAAACCTTCAATTTCTGGCAGCAGAGCATCTTCTTTAACAATAACATTGTCCAAAACAATTTTGCCCGTTACAGAAACTCTCAGGCTAAGCTTTCCATCAATCACAGGAGCAGACAACCCCCGCATGTTTTTCTCCAATATAAAACCTCTTACCTTACCATCATGAGCGTCCGATTTTGCCCAAATAATGAAAATATCTGCGATAGGACTATTAGAAATCCAGCATTTCTCACCTGTCAGTTTATATCCCTCGGGTACTTTCTTGGCTCGGGTTGTCATACCCCCAGGATCGGATCCAGCATTGGCTTCCGTTAACCCAAAGCATCCCACAAGGTCCCCCTTAGCTAACCCAGGCAAAAATTTCTCTTTTTGCTCTTTTGAACCGAATGCAAAGATTGGGTACATTACCAAACTTGACTGAACTGACATCATAGACCGATAGCCTGAATCAATTCGTTCAATTTCCCTGGCTATCAACCCATAAGAAACATAGGTAGCGTCTAAACCTCCAAATTCCTCTGTTATAGTAACACCGAGAAGGCCCATATCGCCCATCGCTTTAATCACGCCTCTGTCTACCTGTTCAGATTGAAAAGCTTTTGCTACTTTTGGTTGCAATTCCTTTTCAGAAAATTCTCTAACTGATTTTATTAAAAGTCTTTCACTCTCAGACAAGTCATCTTCCATTAGTAGAGGATCTTGCCAAACAAATTTGCTAAGCTCAGGAACATCTTTTTTCTGAACAGATTCAGAGGAGTCTTTCATCACTTACTCGCCTATCATTTTTGTTAAAGTTACGGCAAGTCTAATGATCAACCATTGGTTTTTCAAGTTTCATCCTTACAATGCCGACGATATTCCCGTAGTAGTGTTATACCAATTACTTAATCAGATCCGCCAGTAATAAAATTCCTCTTTCATAATTTTAACCGCTTATAACAAAACCTTCATGGTCTTATACTATTTTAAATTAAAATCAGTATTTTAATTAAGCCCAATTAAATCAATTGGGTCTCTGTATAGAAAAAGTAAATTAGCAGTCTCTTCAAAATAAATTATTGGCTGTGTTTCTTAATTAAAATTAGACTAGTCAATGTGGATTTGGTATCGTATGTAAAATTAGGGTTTCTTATAGGGTACCCATTTCTGTTAAAGACCTATGGTAACGTGCATCTTTTGGGGGACAATATGGCTTATAATATTAATAGGAATTCACTAGAAAATCACTGGATGCCTTTTACTGATAACAGAGGTTTTAAGGCGAGCCCTCGCCTTATTGCTGAAGCATCAGGAGTTTTAATGAAAGACCATTTGGGTAACAGTGTCATAGATGGTTCCTCAGGTTTGTTTTGTTGTCCCGCAGGACATTGCCACCCAAAGATAATCGAAGCAGTTCACGAGCAAATGAAAATAAATACCTATACTTCACCCTTTGGGACTGGGCATGGTGCTAGCTTTGAACTGGCCGATAGAGTATCCGAACTGACCCCAGACGGTATGAACCATGTTTTTTTTGTAAACTCCGGTTCTGAAGCCGTTGACACAGCCCTAAAAATTACAATGGCCTATCATTCTGCTATCGGCGAAAATAGAAATCGATTTGTCAGTCGAGAGAGGGCTTATCATGGAGTTAATATGGGAGGAGTATCTCTTTCCGGAATGGTCAACAATCGGAGAACCTTCCCTGTGGTTATGCCTGGCATTGTTATGATGAGACACACTTGGACAGGAAAAGATTTAAATGTCCAAGGTCAACCATCAAATGGAAAAGAATTAGCAGATGATTTGGATAGGTTTGTACAAACCTATGGTGGACAAACAATTGCTGCTTGCATAGTCGAACCTGTCGCGGGCTCAACAGGGACATTAGTACCACCAGTTGGTTATCTAGAAAGATTAAGAGAAATTTGCGATCAAAATGGGATATTACTAATTTTTGATGAAGTGATTACTGGTTTTGGAAGAATGGGAACAAACTTTGCAGCAGACAAATTTCATGTGAAGCCAGATATTATGACTATGGCTAAAGCCTTAACAAACGGATCCATGCCAATGGGTGCGGTCTGTGTTAAAGATGAAATATATGAGGTAGTAACTGATAACGCAAATGGGGGTGCTATAGAATTCTTTCATGGGTACACTTATTCTGGCCACCCTGCAGCATGTGCGGCAGGCCTAGCTTCCCTCAAAATTTACGAGGATGATGGCCTGTTCGAGAAGGCAAACACTCTTTCACCATATTTTCTTGATAGCATGTTCTCTCTTAGTGATCACCCTTTAATAAAGGATATTAGAGGCATTGGTCTTATGGCCGGGGTGGAACTGCACGCCGATGGAAATGTAGGGAAAAGAGGTGGAAAATTACAAAAAGACCTTTTTTGGAATGGATTACATGTAAAATTTACTGGGGATACCGGCATAGTAGCCCCTATGTTTATTTCTGAGAATAGCCATATTGACCAAATAGTTGATAAATTCCAAAAAACCCTTGATGCAAATTAACCCTGTGTGATTCCAAGCAGTAGGATCGCTTTAGGATGGGAAATCAAAGTAACATAAAATTTGAAAATTCCTATGCTCTCTTACCTGAACAATTCTATGCTAAGGTAAATCCAGAGAGCATGCCAAAGGTTAGTATCATTAAACTTAATACAGAGCTTGCAGAAGAATTAAGTTTGGATCCTGATTGGCTTCTTAAGAATGAAGGAGCAAGATTTCTTTCAGGTCAGGAAATAGCAACAGGGTCAGAACCGCTAGCTCAAGCCTATGCCGGGCACCAGTTTGGAACTTTTGTTCCTCAGTTAGGTGATGGCAGAGCAGTACTCTTAGGTGAAATTAAGGATAACAATGGTAAAAAAAGGGACCTACAGTTAAAAGGTTCTGGTAGAACTCCTTTTTCAAGAAATGGCGATGGTAGAGCTACTTTGGGACCCGTCCTGAGAGAGTATCTTATATCTGAATATATGAACGCGATAAATATTCCAACCACAAGGAGCTTGGCAGCTATCAGTACAGGAGAAACAGTAATTCGGGAAAGACAGCTCCCTGGGGCACTTTTGGTTCGGGTGGCAAGCAGCCATGTTCGAATTGGTACATTCCAGTATTTCTATGCTAGAAAAATGAATTCAGAGTTAAGAGTACTAGCAGATTATATAATTGAAAGGCATTATCCTTCGGCTCTTTCAAAAGAAAACCCATATCTAGAACTGTTTCGTAATATTGTCGAAAGGCAAGCTGATTTAATAAGCGACTGGATGAGTATTGGATTCATCCACGGAGTAATGAATACAGACAACACTAGCTTGTGTGGTGAGACTATCGATTACGGCCCTTGTGCTTTTATGGATCAATTTGAATTTGACAAAGTCTATAGTTC
>PACC02000081.1 GCA_002699695.2 Paracoccaceae bacterium
TTATTAGCCTAAAGACAAAATCAGACATGAGCTAGGATTCAAATAACTAGATTTCCTTCTGTGGCAGCTTTGATTTGTTCAAGGCTTGCTCCATCAGCTATTTCTATGATCTTTATGCCTCCTTTAACAACCTCAAACATGCCATAATTTGTAATAAGGGAATCTACAACACCCTTACCTGTCAACGGCAATGTACATTCCTGGAGCAACTTACTTTCTCCTTTTTTATTAGTGTGATCCATAATAACAATTACACGCCTTACTCCAGAAACTAAATCCATAGCGCCACCCATGCCCTTAACAAGCTTCCCAGGAATCATCCAGTTGGCTAAATCACCTGAGTCAGAAACTTCCATAGCGCCGAGTATAGCCATATCAATATGCCCTCCACGGATCATAGCAAAACTGTCAGCACTCGAAAAATAACTTGTTTTATCAAGCTCTGTAATAGTTTGCTTACCAGCATTTATGAGATCTGGATCAACCTCATTTTCCTTTGGAAATGGTCCCATTCCGAGCATTCCATTCTCTGACTGCAGAGTGACATTCAAATTTTTTGGAATAAAATTTGAAACTAAGGTGGGTATGCCTATTCCCAAATTTACATACATCCCATCCTTGATTTCCTTAGCTGCCCTGGCTGCCATTTCATTTCTATCCCACATCTGTCCCTCCTTATTCAGTCAAAGTCCTATTTTCTATGCGCTTTTCATGCTCACCTAGTATGAGCCTATTTACAAAAATTCCAGGAGTATGAATATGGTCTGGATCTAAACTCCCTACTGGAACAATTTCCTCCACCTCAGCTATACATGTTTTACCACAAGTTGCTGCATTAGGATTAAAATTGCGCGCTGTTTTCCGGTAAACTAGATTACCTTCTGGATCACCCTTCCATGCCTTAACTATGGCCAAATCTGCCACAAAAGCTTCTTCTAATATATATGTCTTTCCATTAAAATCTTTATGTTCTTTTCCTTCAGCAATCACAGTTCCTACACCGGTTTTGGTATAAAAACCCGGAATTCCTGCACCGCCAGCTCTCATCCTCTCAGCTAGAGTTCCCTGTGGGTTGAATTCTAACTCTAATTCCCCACTAAGGTATTGTCGCATGAATTCTGCATTTTCTCCCACATATGAGGCTATCATTTTTTTGACTTGTTTTGTTTGAAGTAAAATACCAATGCCAAAATCATCTATTCCGGCATTATTAGAAGCTATTACCAAATCCTTTACTTTTAATACTCTGATTGCTTCTATTAATTCTTCAGGAATTCCACAAAGCCCAAAACCGCCAGCGGCTATCTTCATTCCGTCAAATACCAGACCATCTAGAGCTTCCCGAGCAGACGGAAACACTTTACTCATCTTTTCCTCCAAACATTAAAAATAATTATATAAAACTGTCCTTAATCTCTCCACAAAATTGGTAGGAATAGCGCCATGACCACTAAGAGCTCAAGTCTTCCTAAAATCATAGCAATAATCAAGACCCCTTTTTCTGGATCGTCTAAAGTACTATAGCTCCCTGTTGGTCCAATAATGTCCCCTATACCTGGACCGACATTTGCTAGAGCACTAGCAGCACCAGAAAGAGCTGTAATAAAATCCAATCCCATAGCCCCTAAAATAATCGTAAATAAAGCCAAGAAACTTAAAAAAGTTGTTATCATAATTATTGCAGATCGAAATACGGCTTGATCAACTACTTGCCGACCATACCTCATTAGAAAAACTCCGCGTGAATATATCAACTCATTAAGGGACGATCTTATCAATTGTGCCAAGATTACAAATCGATATATTTTGATGCCCCCAGAAGTTGAACCTGCACAGCCCCCGACAAAGATCAAAAAGAAAAATAACACAGGACCTACCCCCGAATACGACATAAAATCTCCTGAAGCATAACCTGTAGTTGTGATTATAGCGACAACATTAAAAATATATTGAGAAATCTTGAATGTACTTATCTCTGTCATTTCTAAATCAAGAATTATCACTATGAGACTAGATACTACAATAAGGATAAGAAAAAAATAGATTTGGGGATCCGGTTTTGGGAGATTTCTAGTAAAGAACAAGGCGATAAAAAAGCTGAAAGGCAAGCCCCCAAAAAACATAAATATTATAGCAACCCAGAGAACTGCGGGATCCTGATAATAGCCTATGGACTCATCATGTGTTGAAAAACCCCCTGTTGCAACCGTCGTCATTGCATGAGCTATAGAGTCAAAGGGGGCTACACCAGTGGCTACATATGCTAAGGTGCAAGCCCCAGATAACCCAAGATATATCAAAATGATTGATTTCGATATTTCTATTAATCTCGGTAGTGGTTTCTCAGCTCGATCTGAGTTCTCCATTCTAAACAGCTGCATACCTCCTACTCTCAAGAAAGGTAAAAGAATCAAGCCTAGAGATAAAATCCCTAATCCTCCAATCCATTGCATAATAGCTCTCCATAGCAAAACGGGTCTTGGTTGCTCTACCAAATTAGTCAAAACAGTAGCTCCTGTAGTGGTTAATCCTGAGGTAGCCTCAAAAATAGCATCCATAGTAGTTAATTCTGGAAGGGCTAAAATAAATGGCAATGCACATATTAATGGGGTGATCCACCATAGAAAATTCACAACCAAAATCCCAAAACGAGCAGAAATCCTAGGTGTTTCCCCTCTCGTTGCTAGCAAGATTAGGATACATCCAAAGCCTGCTGTTAATCCTGACCATAAGAAGGGCTCACCACCGGACCAACCAATTGCCACAGAAGCCAACCATGGTATGAACATTAAAAAAGAAAAAATTAACCCAACAAGCGCAACTATTTGACTGGCTGCTCTTAATTCCTTGGAAAGCATTGAATCCCCTAGATTACTGTTATATTTCTTATAGGTATGAAATCCCTCAGAGAGTTTATCATATAGCTGTTTGAGTTACTAATTTTTCCTTAATAGGCAAATGAATTATTGCTGCAAAAAGAGCTAAAGCTATATCAATGAGCCATACGACAGTGTATTCACCCGTAATATCGAAAAAATAACCTCCCAAGTAAGCTCCTAAGAATCCTCCTACTTGATGAGAAAATAAGGCAATACCAAAAAGGGTTGCCATACAGTTTGCCCCAAACATCTTAGCAACCAAAGCAGCAGTTGGAGGGACAGTAGACAAATACGTGGCGCCTAATGCAGCGGAAAAGATAAGGATAGTAATTTCACTTTTGGGCGAAACCAGAAACACAACGACAATTATGGCTCTGGACAAATAAACTGCTGACAAAAAAAGCTTTTTGCTCCATCTGCTAATACACCACCCTGCAACTAAACTTCCTAAGACATTGAACAAGCCGATCAAAGCCAGAGACCACCCTGATAATGTGGGAGGTAACCCACAGTATGCTATGACACCAGGCATATGTACAGCGATGAAAGCTACATGAAACCCGCAAGTGAAAAAACCTAATGCCAGAAAGTTGTAGCTGGGGGTAGCGAATGCAATCTTAATCATATGGCGAATGTTTACGGTTCCATTTTTGCCAGTGGAACCGACCCTTGGATCACCACTGTCTTTTAGCATGTAAGCGAATGGTAATGTACAAAGCAACAAAACAGTTAATGCATTAATAGCAATAGTCCAACCATAATTTACAATCAAAATAACTCCTATTGGAGCTAAGAAAGTTTGACCTAAAGATCCACCAGCATTCAGTATNCCGAACGCCATTCCAGACTTTTCTGGAGGCACTTTTTTGTTCACCGCCGACATAGCGACAGCTAGACCTGCTATTCCAGATCCACCAGCAGANAGTAATCCAACTGCCAGTATAATTTCAATTGGANTCTCACAATANGGAATGACANAACAGCCAAAGGCAGAAAGTAAAATTCCCAAAATCAAAGCTTTCTCATTNCCAAATTTNTCTGCAATTATTCCACCAATATAATTTGCAAATCCCCACATTACCTGTCCNATTGCGAAAGCAAAGCTCAGNGTCAAATANTCCAAGGAAGTACTNGTAATGATGTCATCAATTGTTANAGGAAGGATTTGACGGCCGCCAAAGCTTACAGCAACTATNACACTNGCACTAATNATNGGAAACAAATATATATACATAGGTTAACTCTAATAACCAAANTGGGNTTCATGGCGGAGAGACAGGGATTCGAACCCTGGAGACGGTCTCCCGCCTACACACTTTCCAGGCGTGCGCCTTCGACCACTCGGCCACCTCTCCACAAGTTTCAAATAACTAGTATTGCCAGAAAGAATCAAGCATTGTTTACCTAATTGCGACATTAATCAGCAAAATGTATGCTAACCCGCCTATTATTTTTACCCTTTTTTTCAATCTTACCCAGAGTAATTCTTCCAATTTCGCTAGTTCTTCTAACGTGAGTCCCACCACAAGGTTGAAGATCAATCTGGCTACCAGAAGAAGCAACCCTTATCAATCGTATGTCTCCGCTACCCCGAGGAGGTGATACTGACATTGTTTTAACTAGCTTAGGGTTTTTATCCAATTCAATCTCTGCTATCCAGAGCTGTTCAACATTAAGATCTTGTTGGATCAAATCATTTATTTCGTCCTCAATTTTTTGCTTGTCCTCAATAGGATCAGGCATATTGAAATCTAAACGGCTTTTCATTTCCCCAATTTGCCCACCATTCACGGGCAATGGAATGACAACAGATAATAAGTGTAGCGCAGTATGCATCCTCATATGTCTATAACGGAGTTCCCAATTGATCTCTTGCACTCCCTTCATTCCAATCTGGAGATCATCTGGAAAGGATTCAAGTACTAACAAAATATCTTCATTTTTAGTTTTCCTTGCCTCTAATATACTTGCAATCTGATTATCAAATTTTATCTGACCACTGTCAGATGGTTGTCCTCCACTAGTAGGGTAAAACAAGTTCTTTTCCATAATTATACCCTGATCTGGGATAATATCCTTGATAATGGTAGGTTGACTTGTAATGTAAGAATCTTCCCAAAAACTATATATATGCGTCATAATTCTTTTTTCTCAAGTATTGTTGACTGACTAAGTTCTGTAGGTTCAATTCTTACATTTAAATCACGTTTCGGATAAGGGATTTCGATATCGTACTCATTAAAAACCTTTAGTACTTCAAAGTTTAATTCTGATTGTACATTGAGGCTAAATTTTTCCGTAATAAATGCTCTAAGTTCAAATTTTAATGCACTTTCACCAAAACCTCTCAACAAGACAACCGGTTCAGGGTCGTCAAGCACCTTAGAATTTTCGTTAGCTATTTCCAAAAGTAACCGCTTCACCAAATCTGGATCAGTTCCATAGGCTACCTCGATTGGAACACTCACGCGCCCTTCAACGTCATCATGCATCCAGTTCAAAACCGAACTCGAAATTATGGCCGAATTTGGTATGATTGCTGTTGCCTTATTGAAAGTCTGTAGATGAGTAGATCTGACAGAAATAGTTTTAACAGTCCCAGAATACCCTGAAACCTCAATCCAATCGCCTTCCTTAATTGGTCTTTCAATCAGCATTATTATTCCAGAAACAAAGTTTGATACTATGGTTTGCATCCCAAAACCTAGGCCGACAGACAGTGCCCCAGCCAAAATGGCAAGGCTAGACAAATCTAAACCTGTTGACGACAAAGCCAGAATTCCCGCCAAAAAATACCCGATGTAACCTAAACCAGAAAGAAGTGCTCCTTTTCCTCCGGCATCCAAATTAGTGGAGGGCAAAATTCTTTCCTTGAGTATCCCTTGCAGAAACCGGGTAATTATATAACCTAATATAAAAATAATCAGAAATTTTATCAGGCCTGAGGGGGTTATCCGACTATCTCCAAGTTGCACCCCCTCATTTATTCGAAACCATATGTCCTGAAGGTTATTTATTCCTAAACCCCAAATTAGCGACACAAGTATGACAGCAATGCTGCCGATAAATAGTGCTATAAGACTGGAAAATAGCTTGTAAAAAGTACCCCCATCTTCGAGATGATCTCTGGTTGAGAATACCTTGATGATTACAGCAAAAACTCTGTAACCCACGTATGCACCACATATAACCGCCAAGCTCAGAATAATTCCTCTCAAAATATATAGCGATGCCTCGACATATCCTAAGGCTGTAAAAGCTGGGATTAAAATGGTCAGTACTAGAATGGATTTGCCAAATATTTTAGGAAAAATAGTCGATCTTTTTGCAAAAGATTCATAATTCTCAGCACTCTTAATTATTCTGCTTAGGTAAAATAAAGCAAGTGCACTAACTATAACTATAGGAAAATACAAATTTATCTGTGATGTTTCACTTAAATTAAAACCTTTGTGAATCATTTCAACAAATAAAATTGCACTAAAGGATAGTGCTAGCTGGGAAACTAGCTTAACAACTTTTTTTTCTTTTTCTTTAGTAAAACTGAATAAATGACCTACCTGAATACTCTGAGCGGCGAGACTCAAGATCAACCACCTTCCCAACACTAAGGACAAAATAATTCGCAGGGCGTAGTCAAAAAACAGTCCACTAAATTCTCCAAAAACCCCTGTTAACTTAAGGCCATGGCAGATCATCATATATCCTATCACCGCAGGTATTAATTGGTTTAGATTTTTAAGAACCGAAAAAATAGATTCCAATTTTTTCGTATTCATGGAGTCAACTCTGTCCTCCATTTCCTTATTAAAAAACTTCCTCAACCAAAAAAATACAAATCCAAGGACAAGAAAAAATAAGGGAACCATTATTTCTCCGGTTGTACTATTACCCAAATTTGAAACTGATTCACTTGCGTGGCCTACAATTTCTTGGCCAATCACTGATAGTTCTGAAATAGTAGAATTCCAGGAAAATAAATATAAAGGACTAGGGCTTTTAGACAAAAGTTTTGATTTGAATTTCTCAAGTAATAAGCTATCAATTTTGTCAATAGCTTGCTCTGCCCTTTCCCTAGCAGATCTTGAGAAGGCTAAAGGAAAACTCTCTCTAGCTAAATCCGATTTCAAACTTTCCCGTAATTCCCTAAGCTGGTCTGACATTATTTCATCATCCAAGATAGGCGAGTCCATGGCCTCAATTTGGTCCGTCAAATTTTTTACTTTATTTAAATGAACCTTTTCACTCTCCAACAAATGTCCTCGCATCTTAACTAATCGAGATCTGGTGATTTTTAGTGAATATTCTGAGGTAAGATCATTGGCGATAATTTTTTCTGCATAGTTTAAAAGGATTTGAGACTGTTTATCTTCGGCTTTATGATCATCTGCATAGGAGGAAAAAAAGGTCAGGAACAAGATTAGGGTGATCCACAACATTACATGCAAAGGTAGAACTAGCCGACCAAACCGAGAGGACAGTTTCACAATATTCTTTAGTGCTGGGACCGTATCAAATAACATATGCTCAGTACAATAAACTATACACTCTTACTTTCTTACACATTTAGCAATTTATTACCACATTTTTAAGATTTTAATTGTTCAAATCTGTTTGATGAATTCATCTACTGTACAAGAGAAAAAAATGATGCTAAAGCCAAGTTTGACTTACATGACTTTTGAACAATAAAGGCCATGTCAATAATCGGCGTTTAATACTTTTTTTGACCAAATGAATAGACGAAAGTTATTAATTGGAACTTGTGCCTCGGTTTTTGCCGGGGTTTACCCCTCTATATCTCTAGCCGAACAAGCTTCGACTTATTTTTCACTAATTTGGAGGGGTTTTGGCGTTGGATTTTCAAGAATTAATTTATCAAAATCTGGTAAGACTTTAGTAGCCAAAGTTGACGTGGAACTATCAGTCAAGGTTTTAAACTTCGATGCGTTTTCTTATAAACTCAAAAATAAAGAAACTTGGGAATCTGGAACTTTAATAAAACTAAATTCGGAAACGCTAGTTGGTAAAAAGAAAGAATTTGCAAAAGGAAAGCGAACAAGTAAGGGGTTTTCGGTTGAAGGTTCAAAGTTCTCTGGATTAGTTAAAGGTAATCCAGCGACCACAAGTTACTTCTCACCCGACTTCTTAAAAAGGAACATATGGATTAGCACTCAAGACGGAGATCCATTGTCAGTTTCCACCTCCAAAGTTGGTGCGGATATGGCTAAAAGTATCAATGGTGATTTACCAGCAACACTCTGGAGAGTGACGGGAGATATTGAATTAGATTTACTCTACTCTGAGGAAGGTAAATGGCTTGGGAGCCGTTTTTATGCAGCTGGATCTCAAGCTGAATTTATCCTTAATAGTAGCAGCGGGAACATGCACTCACTATGGAAAGCCTAAAGAGCAACGAACAAGCCGTTATTGTTACGGGAAGTTCCAGTGGTATCGGAAAAGATTTATGCCGTGTCCTTGTAAACAACGGCTACATAGTATTTGGTTCTGTCCGGTCCAAAAATGACGCAGATGCCTTGTCAAACAAACTGGGCTCTGGATTTGAACCACTAATCATGGACGTCACAATTGAATCTCAAGTGCTCCAAGCTAAAAATAAAGTGGAGAAATGCTTGAAGGGAAGGAAGCTTCGAGCATTAATAAATAATGCAGGGGTTGCCAACCTTGGCCCAGTTGAACATATGCCTACATCTGAGTTTGTGACCCAAATAGATACTAAAATACTCGGAACATTTTTATGTACAAAAACTTTTCTACCCTTATTGGGAACAAATAGAAAACTAAAAGGACCTGCTGGAAGAATTGTCAATATCAGCAGTATTTTGGGTGGTAAGATTGGTTCACCTTTCATGAGTGCATATTGTGCCAGTAAACATGCTGTTGAGGCTTTTTCTGAATCGCTGCGAAGAGAACTAAAGCCATACAATATTAGGGTAATAATTGTGGCACCAGGTTCAATTTCTACCCCTATATGGAGTACTCTAAAAAATCACCTAGGAAACATGAGTTTTTCTGATACTGAATACCAT
>PACC02000057.1 GCA_002699695.2 Paracoccaceae bacterium
AAAGTGAATAAAAAATTGAAAGAATTTCTATAAGTTTTTTTCCTGAATTAAGAAGAGGAGTAATAGTATTAGAAAAAGTTGCTGAAGCACTCTGATCAGAGATCTTTCCAATTTTCGAATTTTGAATAGACATGGCTGTGTTAATGGCATCTTCAAAATGAATGTCTTCTATGTCTTTATATGGTGGTAATGCTAATACTTTATTCCACTCATTCAATAGAGGATTATTCATTATGATTTTCCCTTTGCATTTCATACTAAATTAGTATCTCTGAAATCTGAAAATTATTAAGGTAATATTTCATTACCATTAAAATCTAAACACTTCCCGTTGTCATCAAGTTCTAATCTTTCCACCACCCCTTTTAACTTTGCGGCTGCATAATTACTGTAGAACAATTTATCTCTTGGAATATTTCTTTGAAATGGTTTGCACAGCTTACTCATTACTGTACCGGGGTGCAAACCAACTACTGTTCCTTGTAAGAATTTTCTACGAACTTCTATACTGGTATTTTTGACAACCATGTTTAGTGCGGCTTTGAGGCTCGGTAACTATAGCAACCACCTAACTGATTATCTGAAATACTCCCGACGCGTGCGGAAATAACTGCCATGACGCCTCTTTTTTCATTAGGCAACAATTTACTAAAGTATTTGAAAATCAATGCAGGTCCGACTTTGTTGGCAGCAAAGACTGCTTGAAATTTCTCTAAAGACACATCTCTAAGTGATTTTTTAGGTAAACTTTTGTCAGTATGTAAAAGGCCAGTGGCACTTATTAAGACATATATTTTGATGTGACTAAAATATTTCTTAACTAGTGAATCGATAGAAACTTAATTAAGAATATCAATTTGATCCGCTGTCAAATTAAAATATTTAAACACGGTATTTTTTTGCCGAGAAAAACCAAATACAGTATTAGATCGATCCGAACAATATAGTTTTGACAATTCAGACCCTATTGCGCCAGAAGTTCCTATCATTACTATAGTTTTTGACATTTGATTTCTTTCTTCGTCATAATAGAGACTCATCACCACGAACTATTTGTGAAAATAAATATTGGTGTCAAATGAAAGAAATGATAGCGTAAAAATATGTTAAGACAAATTGAAATGAATAAAAAAATGTCATCGTATGTACATGATTACTCTCAATAATGCTAAAATTTTAGGAAATCTGTGATGGTCGACTACACCTCAAAAATATGTGTAGCTTGTTCGGCAGACGCGACACCTGCTACCACGCGAGAGATTGAGGAATTCTTGCAAAATCACCAAGATTGGTTTTTATCAACTGAGGTTGATTTTCCACAATTACAAAGGGTATATATATTTAGAAACTTTGAAGAAGCCCAGAAATTTGCCAATTTAATTGGAAATCTAGCTGAAAAGGAAGGGCATCATCCTAGCATTTTATTAGAGTACGGTAAGGTCACTGTACGATGGTGGAGTCATAAAATCAAATCTCTTCATATAAACGATTTTATTCTCTCTTCAAAAACTGAAGAAATTTATAGATTAAAAAGCTGATGTCATGCCTATGGTAGAAAAACAACAGAATGTTCTTGGAACCGACCTGGAAATTTGTAGTCTAAATCCCAAAACTGGTTTTTTTAGAGATGGATGCTGTAATACAAATCATTCTGACGTCGGAAGTCATACAGTTTGCGTTCAGGTCACTGAAGATTTTCTAAACTTCTCTAAAGAAAAAGGAAATGATTTAAGTACTCCCATACCACAATATGATTTTAAGGGATTAAAACCAGGTGATAGCTGGTGCTTGTGTGCTGCAAGGTGGCTAGAAGCAGAATTAGCTGGCTGTGCTCCAAAGGTGAAATTACTTTCAACAAACATGAAAGCTTTGGATTTAATAGAACTCGGAAAGCTAAAAGCTTATCAAATTGACTTAAATTAAAAAAAGAAATTATATTCTACTACCATAAAGCCAGGCTGGCCTTATCCTAGTTTGACTTATTTGGTGATAGCTTTTTATAGAATTACGTAGATACTTTTTGTATGTCATCTAACTCCACAAAAGATAGGATACCTTTAGGAATTGCAACTTGCATCCTCGAGATATTAACTTTAACGACCATCGCCAGTATTGTTAAGTACGTGTCTCCAGACATTAGTGTAACAACGATTCTCTTCTTTAGATATCTTTTTTCCTTGCCATTATTAATTGTGATTGGTGTAATTAAACGTGGGAAAAGACTCTATCAAGTAAATAAAAAGATAACTCTTGCAGCAAGAACCGTTATAGGGATAACAGGACTTACTTCTTATTTCATTGCTATCGCTTTAATTGGAATAGTAAAGACTATAGCTCTAGGTCAATTGGTAACTATATTTATTACTATGCTTGCTCCTATTATGCTTTCTGAAAAAGTAGGTTTAAAACGTTGGATAGCCGTTACGGTAGGTTTAATTGGGACAATTATTATAATTAATCCAAGTCACACTGGTTGGTTCAACTTTGGAATATTCTGGGGAATAAATTCAGCTTTCTTTGCAGCACTTCTAAACATTTTTCTGCGAAAACTAGGTAATAGTGATGAACCAATAAGTACGGCCCTTTGGTATAACACTGCAGGAACAGTATTGTTTTCCGGTCTATTTCTAGTTTTGCATGACCCATTACCAGATAATATAAATGTCTTGTTAATCTTGATATCATGCGGCCTATTGTCGAGTTTCCAACAATTTTTATTAGCCTTTAGTCGTTCTTTAGCTCCTGCAATTATTCTGGCTCCACTACAGTACCTTGCAATACCCAGTTCTTTCTTAGTAGCCATATATTTCTTTAATGAAAACCTTGGTTGGAATTTTATACTAGGAACCACTATTATAATATCTTCAACTTTTTATATAAGCGTCAGATCAAGACTTTAACTTTTGGATCCTGTGAGGTTAATATCTATAAAACGGATGGAAAAGTACTCATTATCCGCTCCAAAATAAATACGTTAAGACTATACCAATTGTTAAAACATTAAATTTTAAAAAATTTATTATTTTTAAAATGGAGCAAATTACTGGCTAATTTCTTAATTTATACTGAGGGCCTATTTCTAGGTTTATCATTAATAATCGCAATTGGTGCACAAAACTTATTTGTTTTTCAGCAAGGTTTGATTGGAAGACATGTGTTCTTAGTTTGCTTGTTTTGTGCGTTATCCGATGCTCTTTTAATTTACCTCGGTTATTCAGGAATGTTTATAATCTTAAATGAAAATGAGAATTTGCAAGCAATTTTACTTTTTGGAGGATCTCTATGGGTTTCTACTTATGGAATTATGAAAATCAGAGAAGGAATGCGACTCAAAAATTCTAGCTCATTAAATATCATGGATGAAACAAGGATGGAGAGGGGGCTATTTAAAACCTTAATTACTGTAGCTGGTATAACTTGGTTAAATCCACATGTTTACCTAGATACAGTTTTTTTAATTGGAAGCATCGCAAATACCATTGAGGCAAAGAGACAAATCTTCTTTGTAATAGGTGCAATGAGTGCCAGCTTTCTCTTCTTCTTCCTTCTTGGTTATATAGGAAGTAAGATCGGAACAAAGCTAAAGAATCCCATGGTATGGAAAAAAGTAAATATTTTTTTGGGTGTCGTAATGTTGCTAATTGGTTTCCACTTGGGTTTTTCTGGGTTAAATTCTTAACCTCATGAAATTCTTTTAGCTATGTGAGATGATTTTATTATTAAAAATATGATTAAATTTCCAAATTAGGTTTAGAAAATCGATAAAAACTCCATACTAATAAGCTAAGCAAAATCCCATTCATAATATGCCAGATAAAATGAGTTCCAACGGGAATAATGTTGCAAAAAGCATGATCTATTGACCTAAAAATGATTGAAATCACAAAAAAAGCCGTAGAATAAAGTAGCACACTACTAAATTCAGAACATATTCTTCTCAGTAAAAAGGCATAGATTAAGAATAGAATAACAAATGAAATATACCAAGAAGATCCATTTAATTCACCTAAAGAAATCATTGTCAGAAAGGAAATTGCAAAACTAAATGGTATTAAGAGCATAGCTATCAAAAAAGATAAAAAATAACTGACATTCAAAAAACACAGATTCACGGCGAAAATATAGGTCATGCCAAAAACAATTATAGAGACGATGTCTAATAAAGCTCCCAAATTATTGGCAAAAGTATGAAAAATGGAAGATGCTATTCCTATTGCAATTATTTGAATAGAAAAATAAAAACAAAATCTGTTTGTTTTTGTTTTGAGCGTAAGTATCAAACCCAAGGCAATAAATATTAAATTTGTTAAAGCGTTGACTGGTTCGCCTGCCAAACCAGCAATCTGTCTTTCACAGTAATTGTTTAAAGGATGAAACCAATCCATTTACAATTGCACTATTCAAATTTCTTCTCTGTACAAAAAGCACTTATTGATTTAACTCCTACACCGTCCAACCGTGAAATATACAAATACTTGCCTTCTTTTTTGAGATTATTTTGACTGTCTGTAGCCAACCAATTATGATCATCTTCCTTTTCAAGAAAGTCCAAATTTGATGAGCCATAAGCAAAACGATCAGTTAAATTGACCGTTTCTTTTTTTACTATTACCTCAAACTTAAATTGATCAAATGATGTTATCACAGTCCGCAACACCTGCAAATGTCTTAGCGTTTCACAAGAAAAAGTCGTAGATGTGATTGGTTCTTCTGCATTAACCGCATTGGCTGTACATAAAAATATGCTCAAAGAAAAAACCTTAATGTAAGTCATGTAATTATACCGAATATATAATTTCTTTTTCTAAATTAACCCATTGAAGTAATTAACGACATAAACCATAATTTCAATAGACAGAGATTGTAAAGATAAATGGACCAATTGGGAGGAATTACTTTAGTCTATGAATAAGAAAGCACGCATAGATTTCTTTGGCGCATGTGCTTTAATCTTATTTTCTGTACTTTTGGCTATCAACCATGTTGTAATCAAAGTGGTAAACACAGGCTTGAACCCGATATTTTTTGCTGGGGCAAGATCAGTAATTGCATTTTTTGCCTTAATAATTTGGATGAAAATATCTAGAAAACCTATTGTATTTAATATTAATTTAGCTTTTATTTCTTGCCTAGCAGGCCTGGTCTTCTCATTAGAGTTCCTTTTTCTATTCCTAGCATTGGATTTTACTACCGTTTCTCGCAATTCAATTATTTTTTATTCGATGCCAGTGTGGTTAGCCATACTGGCACATTTTTTTGTTCCTGATGAGCGTTTGAACATCATGAAGATATTTGGTCTAATTTGTGCGTTTACTGGTGTCACACTATCACTATTAATTAATGTGACTGATTTCTCATTCACTAATAATATATTGTTAGGTGATTTTTTTGCAATTCTAGCTGCGTTTACTTGGGCTTTATTGATACTTTTGGCTAAGGGCACAAAGTTTAGCCAAGTTAGTCCAGAAATGCAGTTAATTTGGATGGTGATGATTTCAGGCCCAGTCTTAATATTATTTTCCTTAATATTTGGTAACCCAATTCGGGATTTCGAACTTATACATTTTTGGGGGTTAATATTTCAATCTGTGATTGTGGTAGCAGGCGGATTTCTTTTTTGGTTATGGCTTCTGAGCGTTTACCCAGCTTCTGGGGTCGCTAGTTTTTCTTTTCTAACGCCTATTTTCACCATTTTTTTTGGATGGCTTATTTTGGATGACGCTCTAAACATCATCTTTCTAATGGCTGCTTTTATGGTAGTTTTGGGTTTAATCTTTATTAATAAAACTAATCACTAGCTAATCATTTTACAGTAATCAATAGTTTTGGGATACGGTCTCAGAGCAAAAATTTGGATTAGTTTCTAAGCTAGTACATAGCAGCATTGACGCATCATTTCTTATCTTACTACAACCAAGATTAAGACTCAAAATTAGTATAAATGTAGCTAATAGTATTCGCATATTTTTGCACCTCTTTATGAAGCTTCATAATAACATCAAATCGTCCCAAGTGAAGACAAAAGTCTTTCTTTATTAATTAAAACTCTTTTAGTTACTTAATAATTTTCATACTATGAATTTTTTGGCCAGTCCCCCAAGCACTTAAGCCTTTGAAATCTACGAATGGACTCAGGTCTTTTCAAATTTCCAAAAACCTGTTTCCAATCTGTTTCTACGACATCACCTATATATAAATTTCCTTGAGAATCGTAAGCAATAGAGTGTGGTGAAACGAATTGACCTGGCATAAGTCCTGCCTTTCCTTTATTACCAAGACGAAATAATAGTTTCTCATGCTGATTAATAATACTAAGAAATGGTCCCAAATTTGGAAAATGCTTATTGACCTCTAGATAAGGTGCCAATTCCCCGACAATTATATCAGGATTACTACCAGGAGTGAGGGCTAGGCCACTTGGCCGATGAATATTCCCTAACTGACTTTCATAGTCACCTTTATGGTCAAACACTTGGATTCTTGAATTTTCTCTATCAGCAACATATATCCAACCATCTCGATCACAACAGATATTATGGGGAAGGTTAAATTGGCCAAAACCAGTACCTGATTCTCCCCAAGATTTAAGGTATTTACCTTTTGGATCAAATTCATGAATAGCAGCGTTTCCATAGCCATCAGAAACAATGATATTCCCATCGGGAGAAAGAGCAGAGTGAGTGCAACAGTTAAACGGTAGGCCACTCATGAAGGCTGATGATCTACCTGGAACACCAATTTCTAATAATAACCTACCATCTAGAGTAAACTTTCTTACGGTATGATCTCCGTTGTCTGTTAAATAAATGTAATTATCGAAACCAATGTGAGCTCCATGCGGATTTTTAAATAAGTTATGCCCCCAAGTTCGTAATAGGTTTCCGCTTGGGTCTAAAACCACTATGGGGTTATTACTTCGATTAAATAGATAGACATTGTCCGCTCTATCAACAGCAATACCTGCTACATCTCCTAATTGAATTGAATCTGGGAGGTTAGGTGTATAATGGTCAGGTTCAAATTTATAATTAAGCAATACTAGAGGTCCTTTATTGAGTAACGAAATGAAATTTTTTATTTTAGTTTACTTGAATTTCCCTTAGTATCTGTCCCACTCTCCTTCAAAATCATTGATCATTCAAGATCGAAATAATCATCCTATAAAAACATCCTCTTTTGCTGCTTAATCTCTTCTAGAGAAAAATTGGTTGACGGGACTGCTTAGAAAGCATTGAATTATTCATTGATTTTAGAAAAATTCTTTCGGGGAGCATTCATTGTTTGGTTTATCAGTTGCTGCTACTACACCATTTAATAGGCAAGGCAAAATTGAATTAGATACTTTTGGAGAACATATAACCTCATTGATGCAGAGTGGCGTTAATTCCTTTACCTTCTTCGGTACGACAGGAGAGGGACCATCCATTAACCTGAATGAAAAAATTGAAGTTTTATCCTATTTGTGTCCAAATGTTCTCAATTCTAATGATGCCATTGCAGCAATTATATGTTCCTGCACAGCGGACGCTAGAACTGAGATCTCAAAATATAATAATTTGGGCATTAATAAATTTTTGATCGCTCCACCATACTTCTTTAGTAACCCTAGTATTTTAGGTTTAAAAGAGTGGTTTTCAGAAATATTCTCGACGCAACTTCAGGCTCACAACCAGTTTATTCTTTATAACATCCCCCAAGTGACTGGAGTTACGATAGAAAACGATTTAATCGCTGAACTTAAACAGGACTTCGGCAGTCAAGTAGTATACGGAATTAAAGATAGCTCAGGTGATATGGAGAGAGCTAATACTTATTTAAAAAATAAAGACTTTATTGTGGCAATAGGAGATGAGAGATTGATTGCGGATTCAATGGCACTCGGAGCTTCTGGATCAATTTGTGGTTTATCAAATATTTTCCCTCAAGAGATTCTTGAAATAATAAAAAATCGGCAGAAAAACACAGAAATTAATGCCTTAATCATGGAATTATTGCGGTTTCCAATAACTCCAGGTGTCAAAGCCATTTTAGCGTTAAAAACTCAAAATGACATATGGCTTAACGTTCGGCCACCACTAATTAAAGTCTCTAAGGAGCAAATTTCCTCCTTAAAAAAATGCCTAAAAATACTATAGTGAAATAATGCTATAAACTATAATAGTTATAATAGTTTTAAAAATTATTATAGAGCTAAGAGTAATTCTAGTAGTTGGTTGAGTTTCTTTGATAAAAGTGTAATTCTGTTCCTCATAAAGGAGATAATTATGTATAAAAAAATATTAAATAATTCAATAACTGCAGTTTTAACTGGATTATTGATTTGTGCTTCTGGACTTTTCAGTATGGGACAGGCTGTCACACTTAGAATGTCTACTCCAGCATCAGCAACTGATCAAAGAAGTATTGCTCTGGAAAAAGTTTTTGCTCCGGCAGTGGCAAGTTTTGCCAAATACGAAGCTCACTATAATGGTTCATTAATAAAACAAGGCTCTGAACTTGAAGCTATAGCTTCCGGAGATCTTGAAATGTCTATAACATCTGCTCAGGAATTAGCTCAGTTTTTCCCAGAGTTCTCTATCTTTGCGACGGGATACGTCCATCAAAATGCTGGCCACCAAGTTAGGGTTTTTAATGACTCTCTGATGGATCCGTTTAAAGCAAAAGCAGAGAGTGAATTAGGAGTAAAACTCCTAAGCATTATGTATCTTGGACGTAGACATGTAAACCTTCGTCAATGTCGAGATGAAGTTAATGTCCAGACACCAGAAGATTTAGCTGGCATTAATCTAAGAATGCCAGGCACTGATGCTTGGCAGTTTTTAGGAAAGGCACTTGGAGCTAATCCTACGCCTATGGCCTTTACAGAGGTTTATACTGCTCTATCTACAAAATCAGTTGATGGGCAAGATAATCCATTACCTACAGTAGTGGATGCTAAATTTTATGAGGTTACTTGCCAAATAGCACTAACGGCACATTTGGTGGACTTAAACTACGTTGCCTTTTCAAAAGCTGTATGGGACAAGCTAACTTCTGATCAACAAGCTGCAGTTCAGAAAGCCGCTATTGATGCAGCTGAGAGTGCTCGCCAAATACAACTTCAAAAAGAGGAAGATTTAGTGTCATTCTTGAAGGAGAAAGGCTTGGAAATCTACGAACCTAACCTAGCTGCTTTCCGCAGCCATGTTCAGAAAATGTATCTTGAAACAGATGCTTCTGACCCATGGCCAGATGGGGTACTAGACAAGATCAATTCTTTAGGTAATTAATTCTTAAAGATTGCGTGAAATCCTATGAAAAGTATCCTCAGAGGACTTAATCACGCCTTTGAATTCGTGGCGGCCGCAATGATGGCCGCCATGTTTGCCATTTTCATTCTTCAAATTACTATTCGATATTCGGCAAGAGCTGAATGGATTGCCGATGCTTTCCCTTTTCTTGAACCCACACTTTACGGATGGACTTTGGATTTTTGTCTTCTTATGTGGATTTGGATAGTCTTTTGGGGCAATGGCCTCATTGTTCGTCACCGTGATCATGTCATTTTTGACATTATATATACAAATGTTACGCCACATCTACGTAAATGGTTTGCCATATTTAGTGCGATCGTAATATCAATTTGTTTGTTGCTGATAATTGAACCTACATGGAGTAAGTTTTATATCCTTAGGTTGAAGAAAACAGCAACACTTTCAAATGTTTTTGGTGATTGGATTAGGGTAAGGGATATCTATCTAGTGTTTTTTATTTTTGCTGCAGCAGTTGCATTACGATATTTTTCGAGAGCCTACTATATCTTGAAGAATGGTGCTGAGGACGATCTATTTTTACCAACTGAAGATACTCTAAGAGTGCCCGATCGGAATAAGAATGACTTATGAGTTTACAATATGTCTCATTATTCTCTTTGGCCTATCGGCCATAGGAACTCCTATAGCGTACGCCATTTTAGTTAGTTCTTGCGCTTATCTTTGGGTGGGTGGACAGGGAATTGGCCTGGCTGGAAAGATTGTATTAGATGGAATGTACAGTAGCTTTATACTATTGGCCGTTCCTTTGTTTATTGTAGCGGCAAATATTATGAACGCGGGGACAATAAGTGATCGTCTATTAAGGTTCTGTATCGCTGTGGTAGGCAGATTCAGGGGTGGTCTTGGGCACGTTAATGTCGTGGCAAGCCTGATTTTTTCTGGAATGTCAGGCTCGGCGGTGGCAGATGCTGCAGGAATAGGAAAAATTATTATAGATATGATGGTACGATCGGGACATTACACTCGAGGCTATGCAGCTGCCATAACTGCTGCTTCCGCTACCATAGGACCAATTATACCTCCGTCAATTCCTATGGTGTTATATGCATTAGTTTCAAATAGTTCTATTGGTTACCTTTTCTTGGGAGGGATAATACCTGGCCTAATGATGGGAGGGGTATTAATGGCGATGAATAGTTTCATCGCGCATAAAAGGGGCTACCAGCCAGAAGAATCTATTCCGCTAAATAAGCTTCCTAATATCACCTTTAATGCTTTTCCAGCCTTGCTGATGCCAGCTATTCTCCTCTATGGTATTTATGGTGGCGTTACTACCCCGACTGAAGCAGCCGCTGTCGCAGCTTTTTATGCCCTTATACTTGCTTCGATTTTTTATAGAGCTTTATCCTTGTCAGCTTTTTATAGAATTTTAGTTGAGTCGGCCCGGTCCTCTGCAGCAGTAGGTTTAGTAATAGGAGGGGCATTGCTGTTAAATTATATTGTAGCTTCTGAAAACATACCAAATATGATAGCTGGTCATTTGGTTAACCTGGACGTTTCACCGCTATTCTTCTTGATAGGAGTAAACCTCTTAATATTAGTTCTTGGATGCTTGCTGGACGCCACTACTCTTATATTGGTCATTATTCCACTGTTTCTACCTTCATGTCGAGAACTCGGTATCGATTTTGTGCATTTCGGTGTCGTAACTGTTGTTAACTGTATGATAGGATTGATCACCCCACCTTATGGTGTTCTTCTTTTCGTAATCAATGCCGTATCAAAAATTCCATTGGGAGAAATAATACGAGAAGTAATTCCATTTTTACTCGTCCTTATTGTTGCTCTTTTTATCATGGTAATCTTTCCAGAATTAGTTCTTTGGCTTCCTAGGCGATTTGGATATGAGGGCTAATTTCATTCTCACCTTTAGGAAAGAGGCTTATTTAAGAAGTGTTAATGGGAGCATATCGGAGAAATCATGAAACAGATTCTAGTAGCTGGTTTGGCAACAATAGATGTTATTCATTATTTGGATGAATTGCCTGCCGATGGCAGAAAATATAAAGCGACAAATTCATTAATAACAGGGGGAGGGAATGCATTAAATAGTGCAGTTACCATCTCACGACTAGGAGGAAAGGTAACATTGCTTACAACTATCGGAGACGACACGTGTGGAAATCTTATCTTAAAAGAACTTGAAGCAGAAAAAGTAAAAACACATGCCATTATTAAGAATTCCACACTTAAAACATCTTATTCCTCGGTTGTGATTGATCAAAAGGGCGAAAGACAAATCATAAATTCTAGATCTCTCGATTTAGATTTTTCTGCCAATCAAGTAATGCCAGAAATGCCAGAAAAAAATTTCCATGCTTACTTAACTGATGGCAGATTGCCCAATGCAACTTTACTAACCCTAAAGGAAGCACGAAAGAGAAAGAAACCCGGAGTTTTAGATGGTGAAAGTCCCGTCTGTCTCAATGCCTTAAAGTTAGCATCTCACATCGCTTTTTCACGGCAAGGCTTATCGAGTTTCAGCAATAGCTCTTCCATATCAGAAGGTTTAAAAATAGCTCAGAATTTTTCAACGAATTGGTTTTGTGTAACAAACGGTGAGGAGGGGGTTTTCTTTTTAAATGGTAAAGAGTTGGTTCAATTAAAACCTCCAAAAGTCACTGCCGTCGACACACTAGGAGCCGGTGATGTTTGGCACGGGGCATTTACCTTAGCACTAGCCCAGAATCAACAGCCCATTCAAGCTTGTATAATTGCAAATACAATTGCTTCAAAAAAATGTACAAAATATGGTGGGAAAAATGGGGCACCCTATCAAGAAGAATTGATGCTAATTAATTAAATGCCCCGAATATTGTTTGATTAATTAGTGGTTAACTAATTCACTTACTCTAAGATTTAAATTGAAACAGTAATAATAGAAAATTGAGACCATGAAGGGAATTATTCCAAGCTTAAATACTCCATTTACACAAGACGGTGCGTTGGACATTCCTTCACTTCGTAAATTAGTACGACATACAATCAACAGCGGATGTGTTGGAATGCTTGGATTAGCAGTGGCTGGTGAGCACCAAACTCTAACTTATAAAGAAAAAAGTAATTTTATCGAGGTAGTTTCAAATGAAAATAACGGTAAATTACCCGTTATTATCAGCGTTACAAGTGCTAATGTAGAGTCAACTTTCGAGCTTAGTAAATTAGCAAAAGCTCATGGAGCAACTGGTATCTGCGTTCAAATTAATAATGTATCAAAACTTTTAGAGAATATTAATTTGTTAAATAATTTATCTCAAAATTCTCCAGAAATAATTATGGTGCAGGACTTGGATTGGACAGGTGATGGACTTGATTTAGACTCTATTTTATCAATGTTTAATAAGGTTGAAAAATTCACTTGGCTTAAAATAGAGACCAAGAAAGCTGGGCCGAAATATTCAGCTGTTAAAGCCATGACCAACAATCAATTGAAAGTGTGTGGAGGTTGGGCAGTTACTCAACTTTTAGATGCACTGGATAGAAAAGTGGACGCATTCATTCCAACTGGATTGGAACTTTTATATACTAAAGTTTATGAGCAATATCATTTGGGAAACCGTGATTTTGCACGAAAATTATTTTATAAATTGCTTCCAGTATTGAGTTTTGCCAATCAAGATATTGATATAAGTATCAGATTTTTAAAAGAATTAAGGCTTGAAGAAGGTTTATTTTCCAGTAGTTTCTGCAGAAATGAAAAGGCTATGTTCGATAAAACACAGGCTAAGGAAGCAAAATTCTTATCAAAACTAGTCCATGACTTATTTAAAGAATATTCATAAATTCATTATTAGCTATGTGATCCTAGCCCCTGATTTATTGTTAAAAAAATATATATCTTTTTCTTTAAGTAAAATCCCCACCATATCTTGACTTGCAAAGGCTAGCTTCGTGCTACTTTCAGCAATCAAATTACTACTATCTTGTAGCTTGAAATGACAAAATGAAACATTCCCTAAATTTTCTATAAATTCTATTTTATGCTCTTTGCCAGACTTTTTAAGGCTTATATCATGTGGTCTTATACCAACCGTGATTTCTGAGATATTTTTATTTAACATAAAATTTTTCTTAACAATTAAATTTCCTAAAGAAGGTATGATAAGGTCATTTTTAATGATTTTTCCTTTGAGAAAATTCATACTTGGAGATCCTATAAAACCGGCAACAAATTTATTTACAGGATTATTGTATAGGTCTAATGGTTTACCCTTTTGTTCCACATGGCCATCTCTTAATACAACTATTTTGTCTGCCATTGTCATGGCTTCAGTTTGATCATGGGTAACATAAATAATAGTAGCACCCAATTCCCTATGCAGTCTGGTGATTTCAATTCTCATTTCAACTCTTAATTCAGCATCAAGATTAGATAAAGGCTCATCAAAAAGAAAAACCTTAGCCCCTTTAACAAGGGCTCTTCCAATGGCCACCCTTTGTCTTTGACCTCCAGACAAAGAAGCTGGTTTTCTTTTTCTTAATTCACTCAATCTAAGCATTTTTGCTGCTTCCGAAACCTTTTTTTCAATTTCAGGTTTGGGAGTATTATTCATTCTGAGGCCAAAACTCATATTTTCCTCAACAGTCATATGTGGATATAAAGCATAATTTTGGAACACCATTCCAATGCCTCTCGTTGCTGGATCAACAAAAGTAACATCTTCACCATCTATAGCAATTTTACCATTTGTAGGCTCTTCTAAACCAGCTATTAGTCTTAAAAGGGTGGATTTACCACAACCAGACGGCCCAACAAATACACAAAATTCACCCTGATTGACATCAATGGATACATCTCTGATTACTTCGGTTTGATCAAAATTCTTGCTTACTTTGCTGAGACTTACTGCAACCATTAAACTCTTGCTTTCTAGACAACATTGGAAAACGAGGTTTGGAATCTTAGAAAACCCTGCTCTACTAGTTGACAATACTTAATTAGTTAATAACATCTGTCAACATTAGTAAAAATATTGTTTTCGTAAAAACTATAATTAAAATTGGAGATAAAATGTATAACTATCTTAAGGTAACCGTACTGGGGTTTCTATCAGTACTGTTTCTAACTAAAGCATCTTTGTCGGCCGACCTTGTGATTACCTTTGATGACCTGAATCCGGGACCAAAAGCCGCCTTTGAAAATGCAATAGCACAATTCCAAAAAGAAAATCCTGGTATTAATGTTATAGCCAATAATGGCGATAGAGAAGAACATAAAGCCGCTATAAGAAACTTCCTTATTGCGGACGCACCAGACGTAACTTCTTGGTATCCAGGCAACAGAATGAGACCTTTTGTAAAGGCTGGACTTTTTGAGGATGTTTCAGATGTCTGGGACGCAAATGGCTTTCATGAAGATCTTGCTGCCGTTAAACCAACTATGACTATAGGTGGAAGACAATGGGGTGTTCCATACTCATATTATCAATGGGGGGTTTATTATAGGAAAGATATTTTTGATAAATTAGGCCTTTTTGAACCAAACACTTGGGTTCAGTTTAAATACATTTGTGATACGCTCAAAAAAAATGACATAACTCCTATAACAATAGGGACCAAATACCTTTGGACCGCCGCAGGCGTGTTTGACTATATAAATCTTAGAACAAACGGCTATAAAGTTCACAATGACCTAACAGCTGGGAAGATAAAATATACTGACCCAAGAATTAAGAAAACTTTCGAATATTGGGCTGAATTGGTTAATGCTGGGTACTTCTTAGAAAACCACGCAAGTATGTCATGGCAAGATGCCGTGGTTCCCTTTGCGAATGGAGAAGCTGCAATGTATGTCATGGGTAACTTTTCTGTTGATGCATATAAAAACGCAGGATTGACCTATGATCAAATTGATTTCTTTCCATTTCCTGAAATCACAAAAGGTGTACCTCGTGCTGAGGAAGCTCCTGCAGATGCCTTTTTTATTCCAACTAATGCAAAAAATAAATCTGATGCAAAGAAATGGTTAGCTTTTGTTGCTCGACCAGACGTTCAAACAGAGTGGAATAAGACCATTGGACAACTTCCAATTAACTCTAAAGCATCGGTATCAGACGATAAATTCATTCAACAAGGCTTTGAAACCTTAAACACAGCTGCTGGGCTTGCTCAATTTTATGACCGAGATGCTGTGGCTGAAATGGCTGCTGCGGGAATGGAAGGCTTTCAAGAATTCATGATGAAACCTGATAGATTAGATAAAATCTTGAAAAGATTAGATAAAATCCAAGCTAAGGTTTATAAATGATAAGTATATGGGTGGGGATCCCCCACCCATTTTTTGTTAATCATAGTTTTTGTAATCGAGTGATTGTTCGCCTTGAGAAGAAGTAACCATCTTAAGTACTCAACCCATATTTACCAAAAAAATAAGCTGGTTCTTTCACCATGGCTATTTTTAATACCAGGTATAATATTCTTTCTTATTTATGTCATTATTCCTATTTTTCAGTCGATTTGGGTGTCTTTTTATGAATGGGATGGCCTTGGACAGGCGGAATGGGTAGGATTAGCTAATTATGTAGAGCTTTTAGACGACGAATATTTTTATACATCGCTAAAGAATAATTTTATTTGGTTGGTTCTTTATTTGTTAGCAGTTCCGTTAGGGCTTTTTATAGCATTATTCTTAAATCAAGTAGTCTTTGGAATAAGGTTTTATAAATCTTTATTCTTTTTTCCCTTCGTTATTTCACAGGTGGTAGTCGGTTTAATTTTTTCTTGGTTTTATAACCCAAACTTTGGATTATTAGCCCACATCTTTATTTCGTTAGGTTTTGAACCTATAGCAATATTGTCTGATGAAAATTTAGTTACTTATGGAATTATCTTTGCAGGACTCTGGCCACAAGTTGCTTATTGCATGATATTGTATCTTACTGGGTTAAGTAACGTGTCGCGGGATTTAATGGAAGCTGCGCGGTTGGACGGAGCTAAAAGTTGGAGGATGTTATGGTACGTAGTCTTGCCTCAATTAAGACCTGCTACTTTCATTTCGGTAGTTGTTACAATAATTGGTGCCCTAAGATCATTCGACATGGTGGCCATAATGACTGAAGGCGGACCTTATGGATCCTCAAATGTTCTCGCTTATTATATGTTTGAAACTGCTTTATCTGAATACGGATTCAGACTTGGCTATGGATCAGCGATCGCTACAGTCCTATTCTTTATCATGTTAATTTATATAACTTATTTTCTTTGGCGATTATATAAAAACGAAAAGGGGATATAGCCATATGTTTCCTAAACCAATAGCTAACAGATCTAGAACTTACCAGTTATTGTATAAAATAGCTTTGCCAATAGTCTTACTCATTTGGCTTTTACCATTGTTAGCTATTTTCATGACCTCCATAAGATCTTCAGTAGATATAAATACTGGAAATGTTTTTGGCTGGCCTTCACAATTTCTATTAATCGAAAACTACACGGAGGTTTTTAATAGATCCCGAGCACTTCTCTATCTAAAGAACTCTTTTATGATTACTATTCCCACCGTTTTGCTATCAGTGTCTTTAGCTTGTTTGGCTGGTTATGCTCTTGCAATTTACCGTTTCAGATGGTCTCTTCCAATTTTTTTTCTATTTGTAGCCGGAAATTTTGTTCCATTTCAAATACTAATGATCCCAGTTAGAGACATGTCAGTATCGACCGGCCTCTACAATACAATTTTAGGCCAAGTATTATTTCATGCAGCATTTCAGACAGGTTTTTGCACTTTTTTTATGAGGAATTTTATTAAAGAGCTCCCCTTTGAACTGATTGAAAGTGGCCGTATAGAGGGAGTAGGAGAGATCAAAATATTTTTATTTATAGTCGTTCCTTTAGTGAGGCCAGCACTGGCTGCAGTATCTGTCTTAATATTTACTTTTGTATGGAATGATTTTTTTTGGGCGACTGTATTAACACAAGGTGAAAGTGTTAAACCCATAACTGCAGGTGTTAGGTCCTTGAATGGACAGTACGTTAATAATTGGCATTTAGTGTCCGCTGCATCTTTAATTGCAGCTATTCCACCGGTAGCTATGTTTTTTTTAATGCAAAAACATTTCATAGCAGGCCTCACTTTTGGTTCCGTAAAGCAATAAAAATATGGAAAAATGAACAAAATAGTTTTTATAGGGGCAGGATCCACCATTTTTATGAAAAATATCATTGGAGATATTTTAAAGTTTCCTACGATTTCCAACTCTTCTTTTGTGCTAATGGATATCGATGACAAACGGCTCTCAGAGTCGGAGGTAGTAGCAAACGAATTAATAGCTCAATCAAATAGCAATGCAACTGTTCAAACCTCTAAAGATCAAAAGATAGCCTTACAAGATGCTGACTTCGTAATTGTAACTTTTCAAATTGGTGGTTACCAACCATGTACGATAAATGATTTTGAAATTCCCAAGAAATATAACTTACAACAAACCATCGGTGATACCTTGGGAATTGGCGGAATAATGCGTGGTTTGCGAACCGTTCCCTATCTATGGACTTTGTGTGAGGACATGCTCTCTGTCTGTCCCGAAGCCATTCTTCTCCAATACGTCAATCCTATGGCAATCAATACCTGGGCTATAGGGGCGAAGTATCCTACAATCAAACAGATAGGCCTTTGTCATTCTGTACAAGGGACATTAAATGAGTTAGCCAGAGATCTTGGCGTAGATATCTCAAATATACACTACCAAGTAGCTGGAATAAACCATCTTGCCTTCTTTTTGGAATTAAAGGAAATCCAATCAGATGGGACATATAGAGATCTTTATCCCACCTTAAAAATCTTAGATAAAAAAGAAAACGCTTCAGCTAACACCGGTGCAAACGAAAGATGTCCGAATTATGTAAGATATAAATTTTTGGAGCATTTTGGATACTTTGTGACTGAATCTTCAGAACACTTTGCAGAATACGTACCTTGGTTTATTAAATCACATAGACCTGACCTAATTAATAACTTTAAGATCCCCTTAGATGAATATCCAAAACGTTGCCAAGAACAAATTACTGAATGGAAAAATCTAACAGAAGATATAATCAATAAAGTTCCTCCTAAACATACGAAAAGCCCCGAATATGCGGCTGATATTATTAATTCAGTTTCTTCAGGAAGCCCATGTACTGTTTATGGGAATGTAATAAATAATGGCTATATTAATGGATTGCCACATAATGCGGCTGTTGAAGTACCATGCCTTATCGATGGGTATGGGGTCCATCCACAAAAAACATTAAATATTCCACCACCTTTACTAGCACTAATTCGTACTAACATTAATGTACAAGAACTTACAGTACTCTCTTTGATGAATCAGGACATAGAAAGCATCTATCATGCTGCAATGTTAGACCCTCATACCGGGGCAGAGTTAGATTTAGATCAGATTAAGAATTTGGTAGATGAATTAATCCGTGAGCATGGGGAGTGGATGCCGCCTTGGCTCCAATAAATAATTAATAGCTTCTATTTAAAGATAAAATCTTTTATTGCCTCTATCTTTCTTCCATGCTCTTTAGCAATGCCATTAGTCTTTCTGTAATTGCATTTCCTTCAAAGCTTTCCACTATAGAATCTGAATTCTTAAGAAATGAAAGTTTTTCCGCTGTCCACATTTCTACCTTTGGTGCTAATTTATCCGCCGTATCAAAGCATTCCAAGGGACGGATAAGGAAGGCTAACTATTCCATCCATAACCTCTGGAGCGGGCTTATTTCAATAAATAACTTTTAATATCATTAATATTTTATCACGTTGTGTCTGCAAAACCTGAAAAAACCTTATTTACCTAAAATCCCTACCCGGATATCATAGTCTACAGCTAAGGCATATTCTGGATCGTCATCACTATCAATCATAAGTTGACCAGTACGTGTAAGTAGGTGGTGGCAATCTTTACTCAAATGACGAAGTTTAATTTTTCTACCTGATTTTTCATATCTTTCTGCAATATCCTCAATAGCTTTTAAAGCTGATTGATCTACTACTTTTGAGTTGGCAAAATCCAAAATGACTGTATTTGGATCTAATGTTGGATCAAATAGATCCAAAAAGCTCTCAACGGACCCAAAGAATAGTGGTCCATCAATTTCATACACTTTAGCGCCTTTTTCTGTAGTTGATTCACGACCTTTAGCGTGGATTCTACTTGCTGAATTCCATGCAAAAACTAAGGCTGAGACTATGACACCTACTACAACAGCGACTGCTAAATCCTCAGCAACAGTAACTCCCGTAACTAAAATAATGACTAAAGCGTCAGATTTAGGTACTTTGGTAAGTAATCGAAGAGAATTCCAAGCAAAAGTGCCGATGACAACCATAAACATTACACCAACGAGAGCTGCTACTGGAATTAATTCAATGTATTCTGAACCATACAAGATAAAGAATAATAAAGCCAATGCTCCAATAATAGCTGAAATTCTAGTTCGTCCACCTGATTTTACATTGATCATTGATTGCCCGATCATGGCACATCCCCCCATGCCTCCGAAAAAACCAGTCACTGTATTTGCAGCCCCTTGAGCCAAGCATTCCTGGCTGGCGCCCCCTCTCTTACCAGTTATCTCTCCAACAAGATTTAAAGTTAGTAGACTTTCTATTAGACCTATCATAGCAAGAATTAAGGCATAAGGAGCTATAATTAAGAGAGTATCAAGTTCATAAGGAATTATAGGAATATGAAAATCTGGAAGATCTCCTGAAATACTCGCAAGATCTCCAACAACAGGAACCCCCACATCAAAGTAGATCACAAATGCTGTTATTAAGATAATGGCGACCAATGGGCCTGGCATTAGTTTAGTAATCTGAGGGGTCCCCCATATTATCACCATTGTAACTCCAACAAGTAATATTGAAAACGCCATCATATCGCCAGTCATCCAATGCAACTCACCCATTTGATCCATTGTTTGAAATTGTCTGATTTGAGCTAGGCCAATTACTATAGCCAATCCATTTACAAATCCTAGCATTACCGGCTGTGGAACTATGCGTATGAACTTTCCCAATTTGAATAAACCAGCCAACAACTGCAATACACCCATTAGTATCACAGCCGCAAAAAGATACTCAACTCCATAATCCTCAACTAATGAAATCATTACTACTGCCAATGCACCAGTTGCTCCAGAAATCATACCAGGACGACCACCAAACACTGCTGTTATCAAACCAACAATAAATGCAGCGTAAAGCCCAAATAGAGGTGGAACTCCCGCAACAAATGCAAATGCAACAGCTTCTGGGACTAAAGCTATTGCGACTGTTATACCCGCAAGAACCTCCGTTTTTAACAGTGAAAAAGAATAACCTTCCTTTGTAATTGAACTAGAAGTCCCAAGTTTAAAGGTCTTTGCAAATCCTGAAATAGTCGTTTTTAACAAATGATTTCCTTATGACTGAAATTCTCTAAAAGTATTTTAGATTATCCTATATATACTTAGTGTGATAAATTCCGCAATGACCCAAAGGACTTTTGTCATGCGACTTCTAGTCCTTAAAAAGTTGCGGAATTTTTGAAATCCATTGACTAATTCTTTTTTTGCATGTCTATATTTTGCATGTAGATGCCATCTTTAACTTGAGAAAATAAAATAAACTGATTAGATTTCTGTAATCGAAGCTTCCTTTTTTGCAGAAATAGACAAAAATTTTCTTAATATGAAAAAATCTAAATTTACAAAAAAAATCCAAGATAATGGGATAAAGGGATGGAATTACATGCCCACTGTGCCTATAGTTGTTTCACCTTTTTTCTCTTGGCCACCAAATCCTTACCGGATGTTCTCATGGATTTTCAAGCGCTGGTTAACTATTACTGAAAACCTACTGATTTTATTGATTTCTCTTGTTTCATGGACGTGGTTTCATCCGCGCCTCATAGATATGCAAAATTTTTCTTTAAATTGGATCTTCAAAATTTGGGTCCATAACTTATTGCTATTAATATTGGTAGCAGGAATTCTTCATTGGTTTTTTTACATCCGCCAAGTTCAGGGAAATAAATTGAAATACGACCCAAGAAATTTACAATATCGTGGCAAACAATTCACGTTTGGGGGGCAGGTTCGTGACAACATGTTTTGGTCATTAAGCAGCGGGGTGTTCTTTTGGACAGCGTATGAAGTATTAATATTCTGGGCTATGAGCAACGGTTACGCCCCGTTGCTTGATCCAACTATTCATCCGGTATTATTCGTGATTTGGTTTTTTTTAACCCCACTTTGGATATCGTTCCATTTTTATTGGATACATCGATTACTGCATTGGAGACCTTTATACAAATGGGTTCATTCTGTGCACCACCGAAATGTAAATGTGGGACCCTGGTCAGGTTTGTCAATGCATCCTTTTGAACATTTGATTTTCTTCAGTTCGATGTTGATACACCTATTTATTCCAACTCATCCCCTTCACATCTTGTTTCATGTGCAACATCAAGCACTACAAGCGGCTTCAAGCCATACAGGATACGAAAGTTTATTAATTAAAGACAAAAAAACCTTAGATCTGGGCACCTTTCATCATCAGATGCATCATCGCTATTTCGAAATTAATTATGGTACCTTAGAAATCCCTTGGGATAAATGGTTTGGAACTTTTCACGATGGAACATTCACAAGTCATGAAAAATTAAAGCATCGTCGTGGAAATAAAGAAAAATCCTAACACAGAAAAATTTACCAAATGCAAAACAGCAAGAATTATTACAAACTGTAACGTTATCTCTCATTTTAAATGAAAATATTCGAGACAAAAGGCCGTCAAAATTAATGTTCAAAAGAAATCTTAGGCTAACAAAAAATCTGATTGTTGAAATAATAAAGTACTTAGAAAAAAACACGACTCATCTTGCAGAAACTAAGATCTTGGAATTAATTAAAACCACTGATTTAGATAAACAAAACTGCAATCACTGGAAACTTAGTCCACCTCTAAAACATAAATCCATTCAAAAGGCTTTGTCCTTAATCACAACTGAAGATCTACAGCCCATCAAAAAATGTATCTCTTTATGCTTGTCACATCTGATGTGGGGGTCTGATGACGGGGAATTCTATGAAAAGAATTCTGGGATTAGCTCAGATTATATAAATGGGAATATGAATGCAGAACTAATAGGGCCTAGTAGGGGTGTTTTTAAAAACAAACAATTACGATTAGGGTTATTTTTCTTGGATCCAAATATCTTTTATGAAGACCATAAGCATGCAGCACCTGAATTGTATTTAAATTTGTCAGAGGGCACGAAGTGGCGATTCAATAGTGGCAATTGGATGCAAAAAAAATCTGGAAGCATAATTTATAATAAGCCATTTAGATCTCATGCAATGATAGTTGGAGCTGCCCCATTTTTATCTGTCTGGTGTTGGCCTTACAATTCAGATAGAAAATGCATCTTGCTAAAGAACAATCTATAAATTTCTATGCTAGGAAAAAAAATACTTATGATTTTTTATTGAAACTTCGCTTTAATTTGCTAAATACACTAACTAGAAATCAAGGTTATCAAAGTTTTAATTACGTGTCCCTGATATACCAGCCATCAAACTGAGAAAATTCGCTAAAAACACGACGATAGTTATTCGCTGCTAAAAGAACGTCTAATTCTTTTTCATTATCTTGGTAGTTATGCTCAACATTTATAATTTTTGCCCCAAATGCTTGAAAATCAAAATTTTTCAGTATCAAAAGTTCACAGCCTTCTGTATCTACTGACATATATTCAATAGATTTGGAATCAAAGTGTTTAACAAAAACATCATTTAAAGAAACTGAAGACACCTGTGTATTGTATCCATTTTCATTGCGCTTCTGGTTATTCCCATGCTGACTGCTATTTCTAAACTCTTCCAAACTAGATAGTTCACCATTTGATGAAACAAAAAAATCAAGATTCCTACCAGACTCGGAATAAATGCAATCTGTAATAATAGTTGCGTTTGGTCTATTACTTCTTAATTTGTCATGCCATTGTGGACTAGGTTCGGCCAAAACTCCTTGCCAACCAAATGCTGCCTCCAACGAAAAGGTATTTGATAAATTCCTGCCATCTGTAGCTCCAAATTCCAAGAATTGGCCGTCCCTCTTTCCTTCTAATGAAAATAGTACGAATAAATCTTGAAATAATTGTGATGATGAAAGTTTATGATTAAGTAATATAAAGCTATAAAATTGAAGGAAATTATCATCATATGAATTTAATTTTTGTGATAGATCCCAAAACTTAGGAAGAGTACAGTTACTAACCCTTAGATTGTCTCCCAATTCCCTAATGTATGACTTGCATTTATCAATATATTCACTTTTATCATTAAGAAGTTTAAGCATTACCTTTGGGGGAAGTCCTTTAGGTTCCGCATTAACACGTACAGGGTTAGGGATTTTGTTTTTTTCTTGAAGCTCTAATGTTTCTTCAGTACCAAGGTCTTTACAAGTACTTCTAAGATCTGATTTTACTTTTGAAATATCCATTTGTTCTTTCTATTGCTTCCAAAGTGCGATTTATCCCCTTCCAATAATTTTGCAAAATTTGTGCCAAATTTTAACTCACTTGGAACACTAAAACTGTCATTCTATAACTCTTGATGACACTCTAACATACCTTCAAGTAGTGCCGCTCCCAACGAAAATGAGTTTCTGGATTTACTTGGTTAGATAAGGGTGAAGTTTTAGTAGGTTCGATACCTATTAAGTAGTTACGCAGTTATTATCTTTTTTATTTTAATTACTTATTACTGCCTAATAGTTCTGATGCAAGAAATGTCGAAATATCTCACCACACTGTATATTTTTCTAAGCTTGTATAAGCATTGCTATTCAATAGTTTACGCAATTTCCACTTAGACATTGTACGGAAAGAACAATCAATAAACTTCCCGTTCATAGCCCAGTTTCACAGCAACGTCATTTAAAGCAACAATTACCTTTGGTATTTCTGTATCGACAAATACTTTTTTCCACTCACCACTCTTTCGATTTGATATGTGCCTAGTTTGAAACCCCGTAGTTAAATCCAGAGCTCGATAGTTATTGTCTGATATTTTTACTAATTCATCTGGTAATATTTTCTTCTGATTTTCCATTTTTGCTTTTAATTTATTTTCTGTCTCGATAATGATTTTTTTTACAGCGCGCTTATCAAATTTTTTAGATATTTTTTTGGCACATCTAAGATTTAATTCGACGCCAAGAAACTTAGAAAGTTCAGTGATTACTTTAATAGGCTCAAGTTCCAATTTCTCATATCTAATAAAAAAAATAGCACTGTCATCAAAAGTTTTATGGTGCTCAATTACATACCAATGAGCTTTTGCTACTTTAATAGCACTATCACACTCACATTTCATAAATTCGAAAAATGATGCACAAATATCAAACGGATTTCTTATATTCACTATAAATTTTGACTTAGGTAAATTTGATCTCAAAATTGAATGTACCTTCAAGACATATTTATTTTTTTCGTCCAAATCACGTAAGGAAGTTTTTTTATACATATCAATTTTTTCTTTATCAGATTTCACCATTTTTTTTGGGAGTGCACAATATCCCTCAGAATTAAAAATTTCTTTCACAAGATTATATGTTAACATGGAACCTGTTCTAGGAGTGCCAACTACCCAAGTCGTGTTATTTAAAATTGTCATTATAAGGCGGTTACCTTTAAAATTTTCTGTTGAATAGCTACTTCTGCATCTTTTAATTTATTATAAAAATTCATCGTACGCCTCAGTTGTTTGGGTTTAATCTAATTTAATATATTTTCTTATGGATTGAACAGCAACTTTTCTCCACTTTTTATGCAGAATATTATTTTCAGTATAAAACATTTTGCGCGCGCTTCAGTATACTACCATCTTGTTATATCCACCACCTCATCATAGTGAACTGTGCGCTTTTGGTTTTTCAACTTTTATCTGTCTTCTTATTGAATAGATACATGTAACTGTGGCCAAATAGTCGTTAAGTCTGGTTACTCAATAACTATTAACTCATCTATGGTTTGGGTTCTGGTATCACTAACAATGGAAACCATTAAGTAGGATCTTATCTACTTCTCAACCTGAGATTTCAGAGAATCCGTTCGGATTGGACTGGTGGATGTGTACTACATTGAGAACTTCTTCATTCCGTACTAATTAATAAAAATACTTGATGAAAGATCTTCTTGTTTGTTTACTACGATAATGGACCAACTAAGATGAAAAGTGCTAAAAGCGGCATAGCATTTATGATATTAACAATATTACTTTTTTCAATCATGAATGCATTGGCAAAAAGCTTAACCACTTATTACCCAATCATTCAAATAGTTTGGGCAAGATATCTAAGTCAAACCCTTTTTACAACAATTATCTTCCTACCAAATCTAAGTGAAACCATCAAAACAAAGAGAATAAAACTTCATCTTTTCAGGTCATTATTATTATTTGGGGCAACAATTTTTATGTTTTCTGGTTTCAAATACCTAAGCTTAATTTCTACAATTACTATTTTTCAAATTGGCCCTTTAATAGTTGTAATATTTTCAGTAGTTTTTTTAAAAGAAGCCGTCGGTTACCGTCGCTGGTTAAGTGTGATTATAGGTTTCAGTGGTACTTTATTTATTCTAAAGCCTGGGACTGACCTCTTTATACTCTATGGGGCTTTCCCAATGATGGCAGCAATTTGCTATGCAGGATATGCTGTTTCAACAAGGCGATTAGGAACTGAAGAAAATCCAAGAACAAATTTTTTTTATACATCATTAGTTGGAACAATAATTTCCTCATTAATTTTAATACCTTTTTTTGAGCCAATGAATTTTAAAGATTGCGTATTATTTTCTGTTCTCGGATTTTTTGGTGGCTTAGGTCATTTTTCTTTTGTGATTGCTCTAAGAAGATCAGAAGCGTCTTTTCTTGCTCCATTTACATATTTTGACTTAGTCTTTGCCACAATTCTAGGAATAGTATTCTTTTCGGAATATCCCGATTCTTACGTCATACTGGGAGCTTTGGTCATTGTATCAGCAGGAATTTATACATGGTATCGAGGACAGATGAAGGACCTGATCACTAGAAATTGAACAATTGCAACCACATATCCCCACCATTTCTCTATTAATACCTCACTAATGTCCTCTAAGAAGCTCCAGGAATCCTTATTGTTTGTTCTCAATAACACCACGAACCCAGCAGAACTAACTCTATCATTAATTTACTTCATTGAAGGCGTATTTAATTTTAAATCCTGCAGTCCAAGTCAGTTTTGAGAACCTTATTCCATTCTACATCAATTTTGAAATCTGGTTTTAAACCATCTCCTTCAATGCCTAGAAAGGCATTCATTCCATGCAGGATCATATACTCAGGATAGTAATCGGGAGGGCCTAAGGCCTTCATTGTTGTACAAAGTCTATTAAAAAATTTCGTACTATCTTGATCCAATAAATTTTGCATTTCAACAAGGAAATCTTCTCCAGTTATTCTAAACAATTCAGCTTGCAACATTCCTATTGCTGCTCCAGCGCTTATATCATTTACGCGTTTAGCATCAAAAAAACCCCTAAGCTTCATTACCCAAAACATATCTAAGGCTTTTGTTACATCGTTATTTTTAAAACATTCTAAAATACCTAATACTAGGTCTGCTGGGGTTAATGAAGTTACTACTTCACTCATAGTCACACACCCAGGATTTGTTTTTGGTTCCAAGTTTCCCTCAATACTGTATTGAGTAATGCCAGCTAATGAAGGAGTGCAAAAAAAAGCAAATATGATTAAAAATTTGAACAACAATCTATGCATAGATCACTAAAACTAAAATAAAGAGAAATTCTTTCTTATCTTAAAAGGCAGTCAAGCTTTAATCATTACTATGCACTTAATGTCAGCCTGAAACGGATTATATATCTCTAAGAAAATTAGCTCCAAAGGTAAGTTCACCCTTGAAGCTAAAGTATTTTCGTTAATTTGGCCAATTGCATAGGCCTTATAGTTCAATTATATCCTGCCGGATCAAAAAATGAACCAACTCCTCGCAACCAACTAAATTACAAATAGACATTGGACCACCTCCCTTCGATTGTTTATGTTAAATACATTGTACCAGATTTTATAATTATTTGAACCCTCAAATGTTTGTACTTTACAGCTACTATGAAAGGGTGGATTTCATTAAAAAAAATCATGAATATAAGTAGATCATTCATGATCCTTTATATTCCGTTAGGAAGATTCAAAAATCTCTAATTCAGGTTTGTACAGACCCCTCTGTGAAAATAAAAAAATTTGTCTTTCTAGAAAATTCAGAGGTTTTAGTATTTTAGAGAAGCAAAGTGACTTGAGTTACCCTTAAGTAGGGAATGGATTAGCATCAATTAAATTTAAAATTATTTTTATACAAATAATTTATGATTACATTCACTTAAAATATTCTATTTCTTGCAAGTCACTAATCAATTGCTCACCTCCAGGACCATTATTAAACCAATTTCTAATTTATTCCTGGTTTGGACGAAGAGATTTAGCTCTCATTCCCAAAGGTTTTAGCCTATTCTGTTACTCCACAACAAAGATTAAGTTATCACTTTAACAAGCATCATGAAAAAAAAGCTCTACTTAATTTGTCCAAACCTTATAATCTAAAACTTTTTTAACAGATGTATAAAAATATGTGGCCACTTTCAGCAAATTATAATAGGCATGGAACATAATTGTCTACGAATATGGAATAGAAAAATGGTCATCAGTAACTTCATTAATCTAGTAGGAAATACTCCTCTAATAAAGTTAGAGCGTGCATCTGAAATAACGGGCTGCAACATACTTGGAAAAGCAGAGTTCTTAAACCCAGGTCAATCTGTTAAAGATCGAGCAGCTCTAAATATGGTTCAGGAGGCAAGAAAAAGAAATGACATTGCTGACAATGGAACTATTGTTGAGGGTACTGCAGGAAACACGGGCATTGGTCTCTCTTTAGTCGCAAGATGTTTAGGTTATAGGTCGGTAATTGTCATTCCCGAAACTCAAACTGAAGAAAAAAAAGATGCACTAAGAATGCTGGGTGCTAATTTAGTTGAGGTTCCTGCAAAACCCTACAAAGATACCAATAATTATATTCGCTACTCAGAGAGATTGGCCCAGAAATTAAGGGAAAATTCTAGTACAGGTACTTTTTGGGCCAATCAGTTTGATAACCAGGATAATAGAATTGCTCACATTGAAAATACTGCTCAGGAAATTTGGCATCAAACTGAAGGAAATGTCGATGGATTCATTTGTTCAGTTGGCACTGGTGGAACGTTAGCTGGGGTGAGTATGGGTTTGAAGGAGAGAAATCCAACTATTAAGATAGCTATAGCTGATCCAGATGGATCTTCTCTCTTCAACTATTTTCGGTATGGAATCCTTAAAGCCGAAGGTTCTTCAATAACTGAAGGAATAGGCCAAGGTAGAATTACTAAAAACTTGGAAGGTATTGAAGTAGATTTTGCATACAATATAAAAGATTATGAGGCTTTAGAGGAGATTTATTCTTTAATATATCAAGAAGGAATAAGCCTTGGAACCTCTTCTGGTATTAATATTTGTGGGGCCATTAAAATGGCTCATGAAATGGGCCCTGGTAAAACAATCGTCACCATACTTTGTGATCATAGTCAAAGATACCAATCCAAACTCTTCAACACGGATTTTTTAAAGCAGAATGATTTGCCTTTACCAAAATGGTACGAAACATCAATCGATTTGCCTGAAGTTTTTGAAAATGAATAGAACTGAAGATTCCAAAATTAATTATAGGAATTGCTCGTTACAGCTAATGAGTAACGGTACTTAACTCGGTGCAGGAAACTAAAATGACTAAAGATATAAATGACCAGGTCAAAAAATTGTGGAACAAAATTGTGGAGGAAATCAATTTAAATAAAAGTGATACTGAAATGGCTAAAGATTTTTTACAAAAAATCATCCATGATAAATCATCTTTTCAGGAAGCCTTAGCATCAAGGGTTGCATCGAAAATTTGCAATCAAGATTTTAATCAGAAACAATTAGAGCTAATTTTTAACAATCAAATTTCTAAGTTTCCTTCAATTTGTGACTCAGCAGCTAAAGACTTACTTGCCTTTTATGCAAGAGATCCTGCATGTAACTATTTCTATCAACCATTTCTTTATTATAAAGGATTTATTGCTTTACAGACTTATCGTATAAGCAGGGTCTTGTTTAAAACAAATAATACTCACATGGCTCTTTACCTTCAGATGAGGGCATCAGAAGCTTTTGGAGTAGATATCCATCCCGGAGCATCCATAGGCTCTGGCATTATGTTAGACCATGCACACAACATTGTTATAGGAGAAACCGCAGTTATAGGAAACCAAGTTTCAATGCTACATGCAGTGACGCTTGGAGGTACTGGAAAAAGTAAAGGGGATCGCCACCCTAAGATTGGCAATGGAGTTCTGATAGGAGCTGGTGCAAAAATACTTGGCAATATAACAGTAGGCAATTGTTCAAGGATAGCTGCAGGTTCAGTGGTGTTAAAATCAGTTCCTTCTTGTAAGACGGTTGCGGGGGTACCTGCAAGAGAGGTGGGAGATGCGGGTTGCCCAGAACCTGCAAAAACAATGAACCAGCTTTTAAAGGCAGAGAAAGTTTAACTTTTTGATAACATTCTATTAACATCTTTGTTTTATTATTCCCCAAAATTACCCAAAACCTTGAACTGTTCTAAAACTTTACTCAAAAATTTGAAAAAACAGCGGCTCTTAAATGCTGTGTAGTTGGCAGAATCTTGGAATACAGAGATTGTAGCTTATCGGTAGTTAATATGCTTTTGCAGTTGCTTGAAAAAAATTATTTGATGGCACACAGGATTTTATTGATAGGAGTAGAATAAAATAGCGCAATTCCATCAATACTTAGAAACTTAAAATAAGATAATTGAACGAGTGTCGTTTTTGAGGTGGAGACCCTCCCTCTTCCCTGATAGAAGCGTTTGTCCCCTGTGTACATACACCTAAAAGGGAAGGGTTGCTTACTAAAAAAGACTACCTTTTTTTAAAATCATCCCTATTTGNATNNNTTTTTTCTTTTACCTCNTATATTTTGCTACCATCTCGGGAAGAAATNGTTGGATTTACACTTAAATCAGTNCCTTTCCAAATCNCCAATGCTAGGAGAAANCCATTNGTCATTTTTGTCCAATGTTTTTCATTTGATTTGTGGATCACAATATCACCAACACTAGCAATATTTTTTTCATTATGCTCGGACCAAAATAATGCGGAGCCCGCAAGAGGTACGTATGCCTCCTCGGCCTCATGCCAATGCATTTGATAATCCAGATTTTCTCCCCAATAACCTATCATTATTCTGCTACCTTTAACAAAAAAAGGGCCATTTGGACCAATTATATCAAACCATCCATACCTTTTCATGAAGTCATGGCCCACTTCATTTTCAGAGTAAGTCGTATTCCATTTCAATTCATAATTTGCTTTAATTATACAGTCCAAAATATTCTTAGTGTTCGGAAATTTTGGCGTACTAATTTTGTCGACAAGTTTTTGGACTGGTTGCTGTTGCGGTAGTTTTGACTTGTATGTCAAATTTTTGGAAATTCTGCCACAAAATTCTAATATATCTTCTCTTGAGTTGCAGAAATCTACAATACTATCTCTTAGAAAGATTAGATTTTTAGGTGCTTCCACAAGAAACCTTTAAATTTTTTGTTCGTTGCAAAAACTAGACATTATTCTAATAGAAGGTCCAGCAGATTTTTGGATCGGTAAGCTTTTTTTCTTGGTAATAACCTATATGTCGGATGTCTAGGACATTTGGTCCTATAGGGTCTTAAATAGTAAAAATGTGTGAACGATGTTAATTACTGAGGTAAGGCTGTGATTTTTAGGGGTAGGGATTAGAAACAGAAGATGATAGTTTTGATTGATTTTGAATCTCCAGAGTCCATGAAAGTATTTGCTGGTCACGAGGGGCTGAAGGCAAAACGTGTAGCTGCCGGAGCAATCTTAGAATCCAATGTTATAACTATAATAGGAGATGAATCCTTCACAGGATAGAAACAAGTAAGGTACATAAAGGGTCACTGAAATAAACTTTACTGCTCACATTTTGGATTAGAAAGCATTTCGCTTTACGGTTGTGCGCTCGTTAAATCTTAAATGCGTTCAATTTCCATTACGATATGCACATAATCCATTGAATGATCACTAGGATTGCTAACAACTTCATTTTCATAGTTTTTGTAAAACGATTCTATAATATTGTCCGCTTCCATGCATGTCCGACCTTTTAGAGCACTTCGAAAAACAGTTTCCGACCAACTTCTAACTGTTGGAATAAAATCTTTTGCAAACTCAGTTGGAGAAACTATTTTTTTGTTATTCTTAAATTGCTGTTGGTAAGGGCATTTTGTTAACTTTGTGAAGCATTTATTAAGCTTGAGTCCTATTTCGTTCGCAAGACAATCATTTCCAATAAATGGCCTACTAAATTCTGTAACAGTTCGATAGTGCTGAGGGAAAGTAGCAGAGATAAACTCCTCTTCCGTAATTATGCCATTGTCTAAATGATCTCTCCAATGCCGATTAAAACTCTCAAACATTGAATTAGCCCCCGTATTTCCAAGGTATCTTTCATTTTCATCAATTCCAAAGTTTATACAGATAAACCGCCCCCCTGGCACTAGTTCGTTTGCTCTAGCACGTAAAATAGCCTCCCAATCCTTGAGAGCCTGCCTTTTGAACTTTTCTCGCTCAGGTTCGGAAGCTCCTACCATATGGACATGTTCTAATATTTGACAAGGCTTCTCGGAGACGTAATGCATCGCGGTAGCCGAAAAACCCAACGAAAGTGTTCTACTAGTTACTAGTTGTCGATGGAACCCTGTTCCGCAGGCATGGACATATACATTCTCAAATTCTTCCTGATAAGCGAAATCAGTATTTTGACCCATACCCTGCATCGTTTTAAAAAGAGTTGAAAAATCATTTGACGCTAAATCTGTATAAATTATCTCTATAGGACGTTGGTCTCCTCTCGCTCTGATAGATTTGATTAAGTTGTACCAAAGTTCCTGACTAGTTCCGCCATCTGCAGAGCCAAAATCAGCAAAGCGCAAAAAATTAGATTCAGTCATATTGCTGACCGCATCCGTTATTAAGTATTGCAAAGAGTCGATAGCAATTTTTGCCCCAATAGTTTTTTTAGAGTAATAGCCTGCACCTTTCATTGATAATTCAGATTGGGTGTTTAAATGAATTTTATTTTTATCAACCATCTTATTTTACCTTAAAAAATCAACACCTATTCGACCATGTTCTCTCTATATGATTTGCCGAAAAAGGGAAGGGATGTTTGTAAAAGATTACCCTTTATTTGACCTAGTCTTTGTGCAATTCTAGCTAAAGTTTCTCCATCAAACAGCACCCAAGTAGCCAGAGGCAACATACTTACCTCAAACATAGGTATTATCATATGTGATATGTTTGTGATTTTTAAGATGCACTATTTTCTTGCTGAGTAGCAAAAATTTCTGAAATTGATCTGTGCCTTATAACTAAACATGCGACAGCAAGCATCAAAATTGCACCTGATTCATAGAGAAGGTTTTCAGGATCTGATCCCTTGCCTTGGAGAATTATCATTCTACTTAGAGCCGTTATGGCAATAAATAATGGAAGTGTAATTGGAATTTTTCTGCTTCTATAAAAAACTCCGACCATGCCTAGGACTTCAGTATAAATAAAAAGTAAAAGTAAGTCAGCTAACTCCACTTTTCTTTCAAGAATCAACCCATAAAGTTCTTGACCCGTAGCAAAAACAGTAGCTATCCCAATAGTGACCAAAAGGATACGCTCTACAACTTTAATTACCAACTCAAAATTCACCACAATTACCTCCTTTTGCTGCCAAACACAATGTAAGCCTTATGCAAATTGAATCAAGTACTAGATCCAAAATAATATACTGTTCATCGGTTGCTATACTTTGAATCAGGCTAAATCTAACCAGATATATTTTGGTCTGAAAAAATGCCCCAGAATTTAACGACTAAATTACATTGTTCTATGGCGTTTCGCCTTTCCGGAGATAATTGCAGATAGTACGAGTAGGATATAGCCTATGCATAAACCGATCAAGGTGATCCAGACATAGTTTAAAACCGCTGCGCCGATTACAGCGAAGACAATCAGAAAATATTTAGAATTTTTTGGGGAAGTGGTCACAACTTTAAATGACCAGGTTGGAATACTGCTAATCATCAAAAGCCCTATGAGTACCAAATAGCTACAGATAGCCAGAGATGGCAACAAGTTAACCATCTCGAAAGCGAATGAAAAATACATAGGAAGCATTACTAAAAGGGCTGCTGCTGGTGCTGGAACACCAACAAGATAACCACTGGGATTAACTTCTTCATTAGACTTACTAACCACATTGAAGCGTGCCAAACGAACTACACAACATACCACAAAGATCTGTACTGAAAACCAGCCTATGCCTTGTAGATCTTGCAACGCCCAGAAGTATAAAACA